>RKAN01000089.1 GCA_014845975.1 bacterium
AAAATATAGATGAGGCAAATAATAAAACAATAATAAGAGCACATGGTATTCAAGTTAAATTAAGCAAAAAAATGAATGTAAGTTACCTTTTTAATATAACATTGAATTCTATTGAACATTTATCAAATATCAAAGGAAAAAATATTGATGAGGCAATTCAGATTTTAAAAGAACATGGGTATGAATTAGAAAAAAACGATCGTAGTTTTTTAGAATATTATAATAGTAAAAAAGAAAATTCTTGTAAAATTTTAGAAGCAGTTATGTACTCTCTAATGAAAAGTGGTGGCAGATACGCTGGGCCTAGAAGAGCGTTATTATTCGCAAAAGATTTTAAGTTAAATTTAGATATTCCAATGTCTTATGGAATTATAATGGATGATAAAGATACTTTGTATTTAATTGATGAATATTTAAAAAATGGCGGTAGTGAAGATCTTACATGTTATGTTGAGTCTTTTAGAAAAGATAAAAAAATTATGTCTTTAAAAGACATTATAGAAAAATTTTTAAATGATGAACCTTCCTTTGAAATAAAACAGGAGTTATCTGAAAGAAAATATGATTTGTTAGAAAGATTAGTAACAAGTTTGAATACTTATGTTGTTTCTACAGATATGCAAAGACAAAAAATAAAAGAAATTAGAATTCAAAGAAAAATGAGAAAATAAATTCTCATTTTTTTGGTACAATAAATCCATCACATTTTTCACATTCAAAGATAGGTGTTTGATTATCCATATGTGTATATATTTGATTTGCTTTTTTTAAAAGTTCTACTAATTCGTAAGGAATGGAAGTTTCATAATTACATTTATTGCATTTATATGTAATGAATTTAGGTAGTTCATTTTTTTGATTTTCTTCATCAATACATAATTTATACATATCTACCCCTAAAACCAATGATATTCTCCATAAAGCACCAAGTGAAAAAGTTTGATGCTTTTTACTTTCTACGCTAGAAACAAAAGAGAGAGAGTATCCAATTTTTTCAGCTAATTCTACTTGAGTTAGATTTTTTTCTTTTCGGTATTTTTTTACATTTCTTCCGATTACACCATATATATAATTTTCATCTTCTTTTTTAAATTCCATATACATCACCTTATAAATATTATCCAACATTCTTTTTATAAATTTGTATTAGTATTCATACAATATTTTTATCAAAAAAAGCAAAAATATGTATAAATAATACAACTTATATCAAAAAATGTGTTATAATATTGTACAAATAGGATAGATTAAAAAGATAAGTTGTAAAAATAGATTATATTTTTATAAAAAATATGCATTAATAGTCAAATATATTTA
This sequence comes from bacterium, assembly GCA_014845975.1. Taxonomy (GTDB): domain Bacteria; phylum Bacillota_I; class Bacilli_A; order RF39; family UBA660; genus CAJOJO01. Next base: position 1,318 of record RKAN01000089.1, read on the forward strand.
TAACGAATTTTTAATTTTATGTTCTATTTATTAAATGCTTAGGAAAGAGGTAAGATTTATGGGATTTATTAAAGCATTTTCTGGTGCCTTAGGAGGTACAATGGCAGATCAATGGAAAGATTTCTATATGCCAAAACAAAATGTTCCAGCAACGGCAGGATTATTTCCAGCAGTAGCTCAAGGAACAAATGCAGGACGAGGAGAAAATTATAAAGGTTCTGAAAATATTATTACAAATGGAAGTAAAATTATTGTTCCAGAAGGAACAGCACTTATTACTGTTCAAGATGGACAAATAACTGGTATGATAGCAGAACCAGGAGGATTTGAATTTAGAAGTGATGATCCAAACTCTAAATCCATGTTTAGTGGAGATGGAATTTTAAATTCTACCATTAAAGAGTCATGGGAGAGATTTAAATTTGGTGGACAACCTAGTACACAACAATTAGCTTTTTATGTTAATTTAAAGGAAATACCAAATAATAAATTTGGAACTCAAGATAAAATTAGATTTTTTGATTCTTATTTGAATGCTCAAGTATCAGTTGTAGCAAGAGGAACATACACATTAAAAATTGTAGATCCATTGCTTTTTGTGAAAAATTTTGTTCCTCAAGAATATTTACAACCAAATGCAGCGGTATTTGATTTTTCTGATATTAATAATGATGCTGGAACACAGTTATTTAATGAAATAGTAGGTTGTTTACAGCCAGCATTATCTCAATATGCCGGAGAAGGAAATAGTATTATCCAAATTCAAAAAGATCAATTAGGATTAGCGAGAACTTTATCTTCTACTATAGAAAATGAATATCAATGGAAATCAGGTAGAGGTTTAGAAATTATAAAAGTTGCTATGACTGGATTAGATTATGATGAAAAAACACAAGAACTTGTTGAAAGAGTAGCCGAAGCAGATGCTTTTACAGGCTCTAGAGGTAATACATTTATGCAAATGTCTGCAGCACGTGGAATAGAAGCTGCAGGACAAAATGGTGGATCAGGAATGGCATTTATGGGTATGGGAATGAATGCAGCTGGTGGAATGATGCAAGGATTACAACAACAAGTCCAACCACAAATGAGCAATCAAGTTGCACAACCTCAACAATCAGCTACTCAAACAGCTCAAGAATCTGTTCAACAAACCCAAAATGATCCAACTGAAAAATTGTTAAACGCTAAAAAATTATTGGATGCGGGAGCAATTACACAGGAAGATTATGATAAATTAAAGGCACAATTATTAGGACTTTAAAATATGCAAAATGAAATTTTAAATTCTACAAATGATACCATAATTATTAAAACAGATGAAGCAGCTAAAAATGGTCAAAATAAATGTCCAAAATGTGGAGCAACAGATATCACATTAAACGAGAATACTGGAAAGTTAAAATGTGATTTTTGTAGATTTGAATTTGAACCTCAAAAAGATATTTTGATGGAAAATGATATCTCAAAATTAGAAGGGCAAACAATTGGTTCTGGTGCACAAGATATTGTAGCAGATACAAATGATGTTTTAACTTTCAAATGTAGTAGTTGTGGCGCAGAGGTAGTAATTGATACTGCATCTTCTAGTCAAGCTAGATGTCACTGGTGTAGAAATATTTTATCAGTGAATCAACAAATTCCAAATGGTAGTATTCCAGATGTTGTATTACCATTTAAAGTTACAAGAGATGACGCTAAAAATCAAATTGAAAAATTTGTTGGCAATCGAAAATTTTTTGCTCATCCTAAATTTAAAAAAGAATTTACTACTAATAATATTATGGGTGTTTATTTTCCTTATATGGTAGTTGATGTAAATTCACATATGAAATTATCTGGTCAAGGGGAGCATCAAGTTAGAAAATATGTCAGAGGTAGTGGTGAAAATACAAAAGTATATTACGATGTAGATGTTTATAATATCGAAAGAGAGTTTGATTTAGCAATCAATGGATTAACGGTTGAATCGAGCTCTAAACGCTTAGAAAAAAAATCGAATGAGACGAATAATGTCATTAATGCTATTATGCCTTTTGATATTGAAAATTGTGTAAGATATAATTCTAATTATTTAAAAGGATATACTTCAGAACGTAGAGATAAAAATGTTGAAGGATTAAAAGATATCGTAGAAAGAGAATCTAAAGATGTTGCCGTATTTGCATGTAATGATACTTTAAAAGAATATGATCGAGGAGTGGTTTGGTCAAATAAACAATTTTCTATAAAGGGAGAGCAATGGAAAGCAGCTTATTTACCTGTTTGGTTATATAGTTATCAGGAAGTAAGCAAGAATAAGAAAACACTACATTATGTTGCTGTAAATGCTAGAACGAAAGAAACTATGGGAAGTGTCCCAATTCATATGCCAAAATTAATAGGAATTTCTATTTTGGTTGAAATTTTAGGTATTTTAACTGCTATCAATATTGATTTTGATTATAGTTATTTGTTCTTATTTACAGGATTTCTTTATTTTATTGTTATTTTTTTGAAATATCGAAATTCCAATGCAAGACATCAATATGAAACAGATACAAAGAGTCAGCTATTCAATTTAAGAAAAGTGGATTCTTATATAACAAGAAAAACAGGTGTAACTAATTCTAAAATGAGTGGAGCAAATAACACAAATGTATCAGGTGAAAGTGTAGGTAATAAAATATTAAATTCTGTTACAGAAAACAATGTCGTAGCAAAAATGATAAAAGATGCTACAAATAAAGATGGAGGTAATTTATGATTTGTAATAAGTGTGGAATACAAAATATGAATGGAACAAAATTTTGTGTAAAATGTGGAAATGCTTTAGTATCACAAACAGTAAATCAACAAGTTTATCAAACAACTGGGTATCAAAATTCTAGTGTGAATCCAGTTAATAATCAAACTCAAAATTCAGTCAGTAATTCAAATATGGGACAAACTATGTCTCAACAATATACAAATTCTAATGTTAGTAATCCAAATGTCAATCAAACAGTAATGAATCAACAATATCAAAAAAATTATGGAAATACTAGCGGTATTACAGTTTCAGAATGTCTTGCTTCTAGTATAGCGTTTTTATTAAAACCAGATTCTACTTTAAAAGAAGAATCTTCAAAATTTGATAATATTAAAAATTCTATGATTATGACAATTGTTGTTTCCGTTTTAGCAACTTTATTTTCATTAATTCAAACTATGTTTAATGTAGTTAGAGTAACTAAATATTGGTCAAGTGAAGTAAAATGGGAATTTTCTAATCTAAAAGAAATTAATTATATTAAAACAATTGGTACAAGTCTTTTGGTATGGTTAGGTATCATTCTTGCAATTGCATTTATTTATTATGTAGTTGGATTGATTTTAAAGAAAAAAGTAAATTTTCCTAAATTATTAGGAATTTCTGCCTTGTCAATTATACCAATTGTTATTTGTTCATTTGTTTTATCCCCTTTGTTATCTTTAATCAATACTTCTATTGGATTGGGAATAACAGTTTTGGGATTTGTTTATACTATTGTACTTATTTATGAAGCAATGAATCAAGAAATTCAATTAGAAGGAAATCTAAAATATTATTTCAATTTGATTTGTTTTTCTGTAATTGTTGTTTCAATTTATCTTATTGCAACTAAACTATTAGCTTCTTCAATAATTGGAATAGATAACCTTCTTGATTTATTTTAGTTCTTAAATATAAGTTGATTATTATTTTTAATATGAAAAAAAGGAGAGTTTTATGAATCCAATGAAAAAAATTTTAGTTAGTCTCTGTATTTTACTTGCTCTAATAACAACAGGTTGTGATAAAAAATTAAATGAAAGTAAAGTAGATGAAGGATATGCAATGTGGCAAAAAATTAATAAAAGTGATTTGAGTATGACAAATTCTAATTTTATATATACCGCAGGCATACCAAGTAAAAATGGTAATATAAGAATAGGTATTCAGTTTAAAAGTGATAAAATCTATGGAGTTCAATTTGGCTCAGATGGAAAAGGTAAATTTTATTTTAACAATGGGAATGGTTCTTTATATAATCATGTAAATAAAGGTGGAATAATGGTAAGCTTTAATTTAGGTAGTTTTGATCTTAGTGAATATTATTCTAATATAATTGACTATAATAACTGGAAAATCATGACAAAAGAAAATGATAGTTTATTGATGATTTATTGTCCCACATCTGATGATAACCAAAGGTGTATTAATATTAAACTTGTATATGGTGATTTGTCAAGTGCGAATGCTCAAACGGATAATGAAAAATTTGAATTGGCTAAGGAGATACTGGATTGTATTGAAATTCATGATGATTTAAGTTATTCAGGTATTGATTATTACTATCAATATTTTAGTAATCCGTTAGATTTAATTGGAGATCAATCTGTTATACTCAACCAAAAATTAGAAAAAAGTGATGGTAGTATTATTACTTTTGGAATTAATTCTTCGAGTCAGTATATTAGTTCGGATGGAATTTCATATGTAAATAGCTTTAGAATAAATGGAGTTGATAAAAATTTATTTTTAGAAAAGTCCGTGGATGTTTATGAATATTTTGTTCCTGATAATGTTTCATTAGAAGATTATAAAAAAAATAAAATGGCTGATGACGATGGGAAGTATATAGGAAAATATACGTCTAAAAATGGTATTACATTTGAAGTATATCGTTTTGACAATATTAACAGCAGAGGTGAAAATGACCAATATTATTATAAACTAGTATTAAATACAAAAAGGAATAGTTATTTAGTCATTTATCAAAACTGGGGTACATCTTTGTTAGGATATCTTGGTGTTACTGGAGAAATAGAGGCAAATGTTGAATATTTTTCTGAAATATTTACAGTAAATAATTGATGAAATATTTGTGATTTATTTGACTAATTACTATAGTTTAAAGGGTTAAGATTTTATATAAATGGATTATATGTTAATTTTAAGATAATTATTGATTTCTTCTATAGAAATTAGTGATCTTACTAATTTGTTATGGTAATAGAAATGAATCTAAATTAAAATACTTTGTGAATGGTCTAGTATACAGTACATTCATTTATTATCGAGATAGAGAAAAAATATAACTTGATAACAGATAAAACTCTATCTGTTGAAAATGAATTAGAGCTTTACAGATATTCAAATTATATAACTTTAAAAGAAGATAATAAGTTGAACTATTATAATACTGATTTAAAATTAATTTATACAAAATGAATGTTTTAAATATTTAATAAATAGAAAGGCAACTAATAATCTTAGTTGTCTTTTATTCATAAAGAAAGGATGATTTTATGTTTTGTCCAAATTGTGGCAACAAATTAAATGAAAATGAAGAATTTTGTCCAAATTGTGGTAATAAAAAAACACAAGTAACGATTCCGTTACAGCAAAATGATATTGCAGACTCAGAAATGCAACCTACAAAAAGTCAAAAAATTTTAAAATCAATTATTCAAAAAATAAAAAATATTATTTTCAAAAATAGAAAGTTACTTTTCATTACATTAATAGTAATATTAGTTTTAATAATAATTTTTTCATTATTTAAAAATTTTTATGGGTTAGATAAGTTGAGTTGGGATCGACAATATTCTGATTATAAATTAAAATATGTTTCCCAAACGGATATAAAATTAGGAATTCAATTTAATGAAAAAAAGTTAAATGAATTAAAATATAAAGTAAATTGTGGCAATATTAAAATAGATGGCTCAAAAATTACTTGGAATTTAAAAGATGCTATAGGAAAATGTAAGATAACGGTATCTTATAAGCTAAAAACAATAAGTAAAGAATTTACAATTATAAAATCAAATACTAGTGAAAAAGAATTAACACTAGATTATGAAATTGATGATAACTCTGATGAAGATTTAGATTTTGATGGGTTAACAAATAAACAAGAAAAAGAATATGGTACTAATCCCGAATTATTAGACACTGATATGGATGGATTAGATGATTATTATGAAATCTTTACCAGTAAAACAGATCCGTTAAAAGCAGACTCTGACAATGATGGATTAAGTGATTACGATGAAATTCAATTAGCTCTTGATCCACTAAAAGCAGATTCAAAAGGTGATGGAATAAAAGATGGAAATAGAACTTTAACGTATCACTATACAACTGATAATTTAACACTTTCTATCACAGGTACAGGAAATATTGCTAGTACAACGGCTTCTATTAATTCAAATACCAAAATTAGTAATAAAAAGGGATTAATTGATAATTTATATACATTATATACTGATGGTACTATTGATAAAGTAGTTGCGACAATAAAATATACAGATGAAGAATTAATACAATATGGATTAAATGAGAATAACTTATCAATTTATTATTACAATGATATAAAAACAAAATATGAAAAAGTTGCAACTACTATAGATAAAGAAAATAATACTTTAACAGCTGTATTAAAACATTTTTCAAATTATGTTGTTGGAGATACAGCATTAGTAAAAGAAACATCAACAACTCAAGTATTATTCGTTTTAGATAATTCTTGGAGTATGTATACAAATGAGCAATATAAAGAAATAACTGGAGAAGATTACCATGGTAATTGGTTTGATTCATCAGAATTAGACGGTTCTGATGCTTCAGGAATTAGATTTACATTAACGAGTGATTTGATTACAAAATTAATTAAGAAGGGTTATCAAGTTGGTTTATCTGAGTTTAGAAGTGATTATGTCAATGCATTAAAAATTGGAAGTGATGCTAAATCATTAAAATCTAAACTAAAAAAAATGAATGATAAATTTATTACATTAAAAGAGGGAACAAATGTTGGTAATGCTTTAACAAAAAGTATAGAGGAATTTACAGAAGAGGCTGATAATAAATATATTGTCATTTTAACAGATGGTCAAGATTCATCATTAAGTAGTAAATCTACAAAAATAATAAATGCTGCTAAGGATAATAATGTAAAAATATGTTCTATTGGATTTGGTGAAGGTTCATATAATACAAAATTATCTACTATTTCAGAAGATACAGGATGTAAATTTTATTCATCATCTACTGCTTCAGGATTAATGGAATTATTTGATAATATAGGTACTGAATTGGATAATGATTTAGTAGATATTGATGGTGATAAAAAAGCAGATGGTATTTTAATAGCCGATAGTGGATTTATTGTAAATAGAGATGGATTTTCATTTGAAAATTATAGTTCAAATTTATCTGAGGGTGGACATTGTTATGGTATGGCTACATTTGCTGAACTTTACTATAAAAAAGTTTTACCATTAACATTAGAAAGTAAAACTGCTAAAGATTTAAAATCATATGCTTATGATTTAACAAATACATATTTTAAAAATTATAACAACTTATATGATTATAAACTGCAAACAAATGCTTTAAAATATCAATTTGGTTATGATAGTTTTAATGAAAATCAACCTTCTGATTTTAAAACACTAGATGGAACAAAATTGACATATAGTGAGAAATATAAAAAAGAAATTACCAACTTAGAAATTTATGGTATTGAAGAAAGAAAGACAACCTTAACTAAAAAGCAGCAACTTGAAAAATGGGGAGTAAATTATGAAACATATGATAATATTTATTTAAATGAGGATAAGATGCAAACAAGTAGTATCATGAAAAAAGATGATACTCAAATGTTTAATGCTATATGGGCAGATTTTATTAAACAAAATACAGTTACAAGTTATTCATCGGGTTCAAATTTTATATTATGGTTAAGAAATGTTGTAGGTACAGAGTCCAATCATTATACGGATGAACAAGGTTTTATTAATATACTTAAAACAAGATTAAATGATAAAGATGCACCTGTTATTTCAGGAAATTATAGCAATGGATTACATGCAATTAATGCTATTAGTTTAGTACAAGATATTGATAATCCTAATTATTATTATATAGGTGTTTATGATAATAATTATCCAGGTGAAAAAAGGTACGTGGATGTTAAATGTAATAAGGATACATGCGTAACTGTAGCTAATAATTATTATACAAATTCTAATGAGCCAATAAGAATTACTGCTTCTCTTGATTATGATTTAGAATTTTTTAAATAAATGAAAGGAATGATACTGTTATGAAGCATTTTTTTAAGATATTATGTAGTTTGCCTATTATTTTAATAACACTATATTTTATTCCATTTTTAGGAATATGTCTTATTTTATTTCGGTATTATGTATATAAATCTAGAAAAAAATATTATTTTATTCCCATTTGCTTATTCATATGTGGCTTTTTCATTTTAGTACCAAAAATC
>RKAN01000086.1 GCA_014845975.1 bacterium
TATTTTTTTAATTTCTATTTTTTTCTTATATTCACCTATCCTACCAATTTTCATATAGTATTTTAGGAGGTTCAATATGGGAAATTTTTCAGATAGTTTTTTTAATAAAATCGAAAAGAAAACAAATGTTGGAAAGGACACTATTTTGAAGCTAGCAAAAAAGCTTCAAGAGAATGATTTAAAAAATGAAGATACTCTAAGAGAAGTAATTCAAGAGTTAGGAAGTTTAACTGGAAGAGAAGTATCAAAAGAAAAAGAAAATAAAATTATTGAAGCTGTTCAAAATGATAAAGTTCCAAAAGATTTAGATAAATTTATTTAATTGACATATTTAATTTCTATTTTTCATATGGTTAAACAGATATAGAAAGTAGGGATTAAATGGATAAGATTGAGATTATCAAAAGTATTACAGAACGAACTGGCGGAGATTTATATTTGGGAGTTGTTGGTGCAGTAAGAACTGGGAAATCAACTTTTATAAAAAAAGTAATTGAAACTTTAGTAGTTCCTAATATAGAAGATGAATATGAGAAGAAAAGGACCTTAGATGAAATTCCACAAAGTGCACAAGGAAGAACAATTATGACAACAGAACCAAAATTTGTTCCTAGTAATGCCGCTGAAATTAAAATTGATGAATTTACTACGAAGATTCGCTTAGTGGATTGTGTTGGATATGTCGTAAATGACGCCAAAGGATATGAGGATGAGAACGGCCCTAGAATGGTAAAATGTCCATGGTATGATGAAGAAATTCCTTTTGTGGAAGCAGCAGAGATCGGAACTGAAAAGGTCATTCGAGATCATGCTTCTATTGGAATTGTTGTTACAACAGATGGTTCTTTTGGAGAAATCAGTAGAAGTAATTATATTGAGGCAGAAGAACGAGTTGTAAATGAATTAAAAGAAATTGGAAAACCATTTATTGTTGTATTAAACTCCAGTCATCCTATGTTACCAGAAACAGAACGCTTAGCGGAAAAGATGAAAGAAAGTTATGGGGTTCCTGTTTTACCAATTAGTGTAGAAAATATGTCTGAAAGAGACATTTATAGTATATTAAAAGAGGCATTATATGAATTTCCTGTTTTAGAAATAAAAATCAATATGCCAGAATGGATTGCTTGTTTGAATCCAAATAATTGGCTTAAAAAACATTATATAGATAAAATTAAGAGTAGTGTTTTTGAAGTAGACAAATTAAAAGATATTGAACAGATTACAAATCACTTTGCAGATTCAGAATATATTGAAAAATCATATATTTCAGAAGTTGATACCTCAACTGGTATTGTGACTTTAAATTTAGATTCAAAGCCTGAGTTATATAATCAAGTATTAAAAGAAATCATTGATATTGATGTTAACAATAAGGCTGAATTATTAAAATTATTCCAAGATTACAGTGAGGCAAAACAAGAATATGACCAAATAAAAGGTGCTTTAAAAATGGTGAAACAGACGGGCTATGGAATTGCTTCTCCTACTCTATCTGACATGAAATTAGATACCCCAGAAATTATTAAACAAGGAAGTCGTTATGGTGTTAAATTAAAAGCTGTAGCTCCATCCATTCATATGATTCGTGTTGATGTTGAATCTACTTTTGAACCAATTATAGGTTCTGAAATTCAAAGTAAGGAATTAATTGATTATTTAATGAAAGATTATGATACAAACCCTTCAAATATTTGGAAAAGTGAAATTTTTGGTAGAAGTTTAGATGCTATCGTAAAAGAAGGTATTCAAGCAAAATTATCTTTAATGCCTGATAATGTTAGATTCAAATTATCACAAACTTTAACAAAATTAGTCAATAAAGGTTCTGGAAATTTATTTGCTATTGTACTATAAAAAAAATCCTCATAGGATTTTTTATTTGCACATCATTAACAAAATTGTAGTTGAAATTCCTCCAACAAATCCAGTTACTAAAGCCATTACTAAAGCATCTACATACCCCGCTTTTTTTTGATTTTTTAAAACATATTGTTTAGAAGATATATTTTCTTCTTTTTTACTAGTTCCTGAGGCTACTTCTGTAGTGCTGACTTCTTCATGAAATCCATTCATTTCTCGATTGTTTTTGGCTGAAAGCATTCGATTTAATTCTTCTTTTAGTTCTGGATTCTCTTTTAACTCTTTTGTCATTTTTTCAAGAAATTTAACTTGATCTTCTCTCAATTTATAATTATTGTTCATTTCTTCTTCTCGAAGAATTAAAATATATCTTTTTAATTGATCCATCCTATTAGCATTTATCATAAGTATCACCATAGTCATTATAGCATTAAAAAAAATAAAAAAAAAGATTTAAATGAAAAATCTTTTTTATTCTTGTTCTCCTTTATTTTTAAATTGAATGACTATTGGTGTTCCCTCAAAGTTGAAAGCTTCTCTAATTTTATTTTCTAAGTATCGTTCATATGAAAAATGAACTAATCCTTTACTATTTACTTGAATTTTAAAAGTTGGAGGACAAGTAGATGTTTGATTTGAAAAATAAATTTTTAATCTTTTTCCTTTATAAGATGGAGGTAAATTCAATTGATAAGCATCCATAATAACATCATTTAACAAACTTGTTTTTATTTCACGATGGCTATTTTCGTAAACTTTTAAAATTTCTGGCATTAAGGTATGAATTCGTTTTTTTGTTAAAGCAGATAAGAAAACTATAGGCGCAAAGGATAAAAATGAAAATTCACTACTAATTAAAGTTTTCCATTTTTTCATTTCAGAATCTTTATTTTCTACAACATCCCATTTATTAACAACTAATACAACAGCTTTTCCTGCTTCTATCGCATATCCAGCAATATGTTTATCATGTTCAATAATTCCCTCTTCTGCATTAATCACAATCACACAAACATCAGAGCGATCAATTGCCTTCATTGAACGAAGTAAACTATATTTTTCTATTTTTTCGTAGACTTTTCCCCTTTTACGCATACCAGCTGTATCAATTACAACCATATTTTGTCCATGGTATGTAAATGGGGTGTCAACAGAATCTCTCGTTGTTCCAGCAATATTAGAAACGATAGATCTTTCTTCATTTAAGATTGCATTTACTAAACTACTTTTTCCTACATTTGGTCTTCCAATAATAGAAAATTTTATGACATTAGGATCGTATTCTTCTTCATATTCTTTGAAATCACTAGTCGCTAAAGAAAGTAAATCGTGAATTCCAATATTTTGTTCCCCACTAACCGTAATATAATGTTCAAATCCTAACTCGTAAAAATCGTATAAATGCTCTTTTGATTCTTTACTATCTACTTTATTAATTGCTACAATGATTTTTTTATTAGAACGCATTAAAATGTTTTTTACTTCAATATCATTTGCAGTTAAACCTTCTTTTCCATCGACTACAAAAATAACGACATCTGCCTCATTGATTGCCAATTCTGCTTGAACTTTAATTTCTTCATTAAATGCCATTGATTCAATATCGATTCCACCTGTATCAATTAAATAAAAATGGTGATTTAAAAATGTCGCATCTCCATAAATTCTATCTCTTGTAACACCAGGAGTATCTTCTATAATGGATATTTTCTTTCCAATAATTCTATTAAATATTGTTGATTTTCCTACATTTGGTCTTCCGACTAAAGCAATTGTTTGTTTTTTCATGAGTTCACACCCCTTTAATAGTGATATTATAACATAAAATCAGGTATTTTGTTTGATTTTTTTTCCATATCTTAAAATATCATCTGGTTGATATATAATCTCACCCATTTCTGATAATTTTATTTTGGTATTGTCATCCTTTAAATTAGGTTCTACAAAAAATTTATGATTATAATAATATATATTTTTCATAATATTTTTTTCTAAAGCAAAAATATCTTTTACTTCATATAAAAAATTTTTTTCATGAAGTAAAATACGCATATCAATTTCGTTTTCAAAGTAATCTATATATTCGAAATCTTCCTTTTCAATTTCAATGACAGCTCCATAATTTTTATCTAAGTAAATATCGATATTATATAATCCCGTAAAATACATATGATATCTCTTTAACTTTAAAAATAAGTTTCTAAAGTAATCTTCTAATTCATTATTATCCATAAAGTTAATATCTTCAATATCTGTTAAATAAACAATTATTTTTCCTTTTAAATTGATTATTTTCATAAAAAAACTCACCTAAGTTATTGTATGTGAGTTTTATATAATACGTTCTATTTTCTCATGAACTTCTGATTTTCCAGCTTTAGTTACGTTAGAGAAAACAACGAAATCATCTCCTACTACTAAATCAAGTTCATTCATTAATAAGTTTCTTTGAGCTTGATGTTTTGTAATTCCTACTTTATCTGATTTCGTAGCAACTATTGTAACTGGAATTTTGTAATATTTTAGAAAATTATACATCATAATATCATCACTAGATGGTTTATGTCTAAAATCTACTAACATGAAAACTTGTTTTAAATTTTCACGATTTGTCAAATAATCTTCCATCATAAGACCAAATTTTTTCTTTTTTGCTTTTCCTAATTTAGCAAAACCATATCCCGGAGCATCTACTAAATAAAATGAATCATTTACTAAGTAGAAGTTTATTGTTTGAGTTTTTCCTGGATTAGAAGACGTTCTAGCATAGTTTTTACGATTAATTAATGTATTAATGAAACTACTTTTTCCTACATTAGAGCGTCCTACTAATAAAAATTCAGGCTTATTATCGGTAGGATATTGACTACGTCTAACTGCACTAATCACTAAATCTACTTTATTTATTTTCATATGACCACCTTAACTATGACAATTCTCTTCTGTTCTATCAACAGTATGGAAGCCTCCACCACATGCTCCACTTGTAGGCATAGAATCACTCCATAAATAAATATCGCCATTACTATTACATTGATAGCAAGAAAAACTTTTTTCTTTTTTTGGATTTAATGCACTACATTCTGTTTTAGATGTATTTTCTACAATAGTCCATCCAGATGGACAAGCACTATTATTATAACTTGTTCCAGGATTTCCCTGATGCCAAATATAACGATTTGTATTATTTCCACTATTTATCTCACTACTACATTTGTAACAGTTATATTCCAATTCATTTTCTTTTGTTCCTCCTCTTTTAGGACAAGCAATTTGATCACAGGCTTCTTCACCATTTAGAAAGCAAGAAACATATTTTAAACTAGAAGTTGCATCGTCACCAGCTAAACTAAAGACCAATTTAACAATTACAATCAATAAAAAGATAGAAACACCAGTAATTAGACTTCTAATAAAAGAACTATTTGTTTCTTTAATTACTTTATCATCACCTGATGTCACTGCTCTAAAATAACGCACCATAGCCATAATTACAATAATAACAGGAACCATTATTTGAACTAAGATCACTAATTTAGATACAAAGTTTGGTATTCCAATTGGAATAGGAAGAGCATCATTTCCAAAATTCGCACACATTTCTTCCGCATGAATGGAATTCATTCCTAAAAACATAAAAAATCCTAAAAGTGTTATATATTTCATTTTTTTCATATTTTATCCCCACTTACAACAATATTATATATGATAATTCATTTCTTTTCAAGATTTATAATCCTAACAAGTTAACCAACATACCAACTATAACTCCAATAGAATATAAAAGTGTTATAATTTTGATGTTTTCTAATTTATCTTTGTTTACTTTAAATAATACCAATAAAGCAACTCCACTTCCTGTTAAAAGTCCAGCCAAAGAAGACCCTAGTGTAATTGCCCCATTTAAATATAATTCCGTTAAAGCAACACTTGCGCCACAATTAGGAATTAACCCAACTAAACTTGTAATAAATGGGCTGAAAAAATTATTTTTCATAAATAATTCTGAAAGCTTTTCTTCTCCTAAATAAAAGAAACCTAAATTTAGTACAAATGTTACAATCATAATAAAAAATAAGATATTAAAAGTATGTTTGCAGGTTGACTTTAATATACTATGTTCACAATCGCAATGTTCTTCATGACAAAAATGATTAATTTCTTCTTGATCTTTTTTTCGAATGATGAGATCGATTAATATTCCCATGATAATTCCCGTTATAATTTTAATTAAAATGATCATTAAAATGATTTTTATATCTACTTTTTCTGATATTAAAATAGGAAGCATTTCATCAGAAGTTGATAAATAAATAGAGATTAATGTTCCTAGTGTGATTACCCTTGTAGCATATAAGTTAGTTGCTACTACAGAAAAACCACATTGTGGAAAAGCTCCGAGAAAAGAACCAATAATTGGTCCTAATTTTCCTGATTTTTCAATCATTTTTTTTAGCTTACTACTTGTTTTATGTTCAATATATTCTAAAAATAAAAATGTTAGAAAAAGAAATGGCAATAATTTTAAACTGTCTTTTAATGTATCAATTACAACTTCTAACATAATTTTTCACCTCAATTGAATTCATTATATCATAACTTTACAAATAATAAAAGAATGGATTTAATCCACTCTCATAACCTCTAATATAACTTTTTTATTTTCCAAAATTCTTTGATTATTTGGAGATTTTGATAAAGCTAGTTCCATAAATTCTAAACTCTTTTCAAAATCTTTTTGATAAAAGTAAGCAATTGACATTAAATCATAAATCGTTTCATCATAACTAAACGGTTCATTAATATATGTTTTTGGCTGCTCTTTTATTTGAAGGGCTAAATTACCATATCGAATGACCTCTTGCCAATTTTCAAGATTATACTCTAATAATAATCTTTCTACATATGGATCTCTTAGATAAGGAGCCTCGTTGATAGCCTTATCTAACCACATTTTAGCCTCTTCTAATCGATTTAATTGAATATAACTCCTTGCAATAAAACGCATTGAAGCACATCTTTCATCTTTCCATGTAGCAGACCTTAAATTTAAATGACGGATCAATGTATCAATACAATCATTCCATCTTCCATAGTACATATATTCTCTACCTAAATAATGCATATTTCTATCGTCTTCAGGATCTTCTTTTACGGATAGCTCTAATAATGGAAGATAACTACTTCTAGATTTTTTACAATCTGGATAATGATTTAAAACGATCCCATCAATTGTTTGAAAAATTTCTAAATCAGAATTTTGATAAGTTAATACTTCATGAACAGGATGTGTCCATTTGTAATCTTTTCTACTATGAATTTTATCGGTATAAAAACTTACAAGTGGATTATTATATTCATCTAAACTCCAGTTATATTGGTAGCGAATACGATTTGTATTTTGGGTCCAATTTTCTTCTAATTTTTGTCTCCATCCAATTTCTAATACTTCGTCTAAATCAGTACAAACACAGATATCAGTATCAGATGGAACTAATTTTAATGATTCATTTCTAGCCTTATCAAAACGCCATGGAACAATTTTTTTAACTTTTACATGAACTCCTAACTTCTTTAATTTTTTTACAGTTTTATCGGTAGATCCAGTATCTAAAACATAAATATCGTCGGCTTCACTCATTGATTCGACCCATCGTTCTACGAACTTTTCTTCATTTTTACAAATTGCATATACGCAAACTTTGTATTTCAAATTTTAACCTCCCTGTCTACCTAAATACTCTATTACTACTGTAACTAATGAATTTGTAAAATAAGAATTTGATACAATATCATTAATATCAGGGGATTCCAAATTTAAATTTTGTTTACTAGTATTTACTAATTCATAAACATTAGAAGGATCTTCAACCGAAATAATTCCATGAGCAGTAATTTGTTTTGCCACTTCATCTTTTGACCATTCGCTAGCACCTATATAAATATTATCGGTATCCATTTTACGAAATCCTATAGAAACAAAATCCTTTGTTTTATCAAATTCTAATCCTGTTTTATTGGAATATCCTGAAACAATAATATGAATAAAATAGTAACCAACAGTGTTAAATTGTATCGTATTTGCTTTTGTATCTAAATTAATTAATTTACTAAAATCTATTTCTACTCTATTAATTGGAAGTCTCTCTTTTGAAGGAATAGATAGTTGTTTCCCATCGTTGAATGTTACTAAATAAGCATTTCTCACAATTGTTTCTCCAGGGGCGCCTTGAGGTCCAGTGGCTCCTCTAGGTCCGGTTGGTCCAACACAACAAATTGGTTTATTAATAGAATCTTTTTGTATTTTTTCTAAGGCCTTTTTTAAGTTTTTTCCACATTTATTAGAAGGACAATTATTCATTTTCTCACTCCTCTCTAGCACATCATATGATATAAAAAAGAAAAGCAATAATTCAAAAATATCACTTTTCTTAATAATTAATTGATTTTTACAATAATTAATTCTGTATTATAAAGACTATTTTCATTTAATTGAATTCCTGAATCTGATCGATTCACTAATGCATATTTTGCTCCTGCTGGTGATTCAAATATAGCGTTACCATGAACTGCAGCAGAATTATTTTGTTGAACTTTTACTCCCGTTTCGGATTCTCCAATAGAAACAGTATCTGGAGAAACTTGTTCTAATTCTATTAGAACTTCTTGTTCTGCGTTTTGATTTGTAAATAATACATGCCAAGTTGCTAGATAAGTTCCTGCTTGTTGGATTGTGATTGTACTATCTGCTGAATTATATGTAATATTTTTAGAAAGCGGTGTTTCATCAAATGTAAAATCCATATCAGCATCTACTGTTGCTGCTTTTGTTTGAACGAGCCTTAAAAATGCCGGTGTTAGTACTGGTTCTGGTCCTGTTGGACCAATTGGGCCAGTTGGACCAGTGGCCCCTCTAGGTCCTGTTGGGCCTACACAACAAATTGGTTTATTAATAGAATCTTTTTTTATTTTTTCTAAAGCCTTTTTTAAATTTTTTCCACATTTATTAGAAGGACAATTATCCATATTTTCACTTCCTTTCTGATATATAATATGAGAAAGGAAATTTAGAAGTTAATTTTACCATCTAGTTTTTATTGATTTTTCATCACTTGCTCATTTGCAAATTGAAAATCCAGAACTGAAAAAAAATTATCAATATATTCTGATTTATTATTTTTATAATTTAAGTAATAAGCATGTTCCCACATATCTAGAGCAATTAAAGGAATATAACCGTAATAATATGGAGTTTCCTGATTATTTAAAGTGATAATTTTTAAATTATTTTGATCTAAGACTAAAAATATATATCCAGATCCTTGAAGTAAAAGTGCCTGTTCTTTCAACTTATTTTTTAATTCTTCCACTGTCTGAAAGGTATTTTCTATCATCTTTTTTAATATAATATTTGGTTCTATTTTATTTGAAGACATACTATTAAAATAAATATTGTGATTTAATACACCACCTAAATTAAACATGATATCATTATGATCCATTGAATTAAATTCCATAATATGATTTGATAATTCTTCTATTTGGTATTTAAAATCATAATGATTTTTTATTAATAAATTGTTTAATTTATTTAAATAACCTTGTTGATGTTTATTTCGATGTAATCCCAAAGTATG
>RKAN01000014.1 GCA_014845975.1 bacterium
GTAAAGACTATTCCTCCTAATGTAAATCCTAATATTATCTTTTTCATTATTCATTCAATCCTTTCTGTACAACAAAAAAAGAAGGGTTTATACCCCCCCCCCGTTTGCTTTTAGCAAACTTGATTTTTTTGCCAATCACAAACTATATTATGATTTATTTTTGATACTTTAATCTTATCAAATTATTATCAATTTGGCAATACAATTTGCTTTTTTTATACTTCAACTAAGCTTAAAGATACTTTTTCTTTTTCCTGATTAATTTCTAATACATAGCAATCCACAATATCACCAACACTAACAATAGAAGCTGGATCACTGACAAATTCTTTTGACATTTTAGAAATATGCACTAATCCATCTTGATGAAGACCGATATCAATAAATGCACCAAAAGGAGCTACATTACGAACTGTTCCTTGTAATTTCATTCCTACTTTTAAATCTTTTAATTCTAAAATATCACTTTTTAAAATTGGCTGAGGCATCTCATCTCTTGGATCTCTATTAGGCTTCTTTAAAGAAGCAATTACATCTTCTAAAGTATAAATATCTGTACTTAACAAATCCACATATTTTTTTAGATCTAATGTTTCTAATTTCTCAATTAATTCTTTGGTACCAATTTGATTCATTTGGAATCCCAGTTCATTTAATAAAGATTCAGCTATTTTATAACTTTCTGGGTGAATAGAAGTTGCATCTAATAAATTAGAGCCTTCTGGAATTCTTAAAAATCCAATTGCTTGCTCGTAAACTTTATCACTTAGTATTTTATCTTTTTTTAATTCCTCTCTAGAATTAATTCTTCCCTTCTTTTCACGATAAGAAATAATTTTATCAATATTTTTCTTTGTAATGCCAGAAACATATTTCAAAATAGAAGGAGAAGCCGTATTAATATTAACACCTACACTATTTACAGCTTTTTCTGTTACAAAATCTAAGCTTTCTTTTAATTTCTTATCAGCAACATCGTGTTGATATAAACCAACACCAATACCATCTGGTGGAATTTTAACAAGTTCTGATAAAGGATCTTGAAGTCTTCTACCAATACTAACAGCACTTCTTTTTTCAACCGCTAAATCTGGAAACTCTTGAATCGCAACATCAGAAGCACTATAAATAGAAGCACCTGCTTCAGAAACAATCACATATTTTGTATTTAAATTATATTCTTTGATTAATTCAGAACAAAATTTTTCTGATTCACGAGATGCAGTTCCATTTCCAATTGCAATAACATCAACATGATATTTTTGAATTAATTGAGCAATTTCTTCTTTACATTTATTTAACATTTCTGAGTTTACATTTTTTAAAAATGGCTTTATCACTGTAGAATCTAAATATTTACCAGTTTGATCAATAACAGCAATCTTACAACCATTGACAAATCCTGGATCAAAAGCAAGTACTACTTTTTCTTTCATTGGTGGAGTAAGTAATAAACTCTCCAAATTTTTACTAAAACTTTCAATGGCAACATCTTCGGCTTTTTCTGTTAAATTCGCTCTAATTTCCCTTTCAATAGAAGGAAATATTAATCGTTTATAGCTATCCTTAATGGCTTCTAAAATACTACCATATACAAATGACTCCTTATTTTTAACAATCTTTGTTTCTAAAAATTGAATAATTTCATCATGATTCACACTTAAATTAACTGTTAATATTTTTTCTTTTTCACCACGATTAATTGCTAGAACACGATGAGCCTTAATATATTTAACGGGTTCTTTATAATCATAATACATATCATATATTTTATTTTCATCATTGGCATCTTTTTTTATTTTGGTTTCTAAAATACCGTTTTTCATCATGTAATTTCGAATCCATTTTCTATAATAAGCATTATCACTAATCCATTCTGCGATAATATATTTAGCGCCTTCTATAGCAGATGAATTGTCTTTTACATTCTCATTTATAAATTTTAAAGCCATTTCTTCTAAAGAACCTTTGTTAGGAAAAGCCATCATCATTTTAGCAAGTGGCTCTAATCCATTTTTAATGGCTTCTGTTGCTTTTGTTTTTTTCTTTTCTTTATAAGGCCTATATAAATCTTCTACTTCTACTAATTTTGTAGCATTCATAATTTGTTGTTTTAATTCTTCGGTTAATAAACCTTTTTCATCAATTAAACGAATAACATCTTCTTTTCTTTTTAATAGATTTACTTGATATTCATAAACCTCATTAATTTTTCTGATTTGTTCTTCATCTAAAGCACCAGTTGCTTCTTTACGATATCTTGCAATAAAAGGAACTGTATTTCCTTCCATTAATAAATTTAGAGTATTTTCAACTTGATTTTCTTTGACATTTAATTCACTACTGATTTGTTTTACAATTTCTTGATTCATAATTTACCTCTTTCTTGTGTGATAATGATTCGCTGAATATTTTTCTATAATCTCTTCTAATGTTTCATTTTGACTAGTAATTCCATATTTTTCTTTTAAAGTATTTATATCACCTGATGTAAAAAGACTTTCTGTTAATTTTTTCAAGTATTCTTTTCTATTATCTGAACCTAGCATTAAATTTCCTACTGGTTTTATTTTAATTCCTTTCATCATTTGATTCGATAACATTGTTATTTCTCCATTTTTTAAAACTCCTATAGATGGATTTGTGGGATCTACAATTAATAACACATCATCTTCTTTTAATTTAATACAAGACACCATATGATTGCCAGTCAAATTCGAAATTATTTCTGATTTATAATCAATATTTTCTTCTTGTTCACTATTGTCTGCTATTGAATTATAATTAACTAATGTCGTTCTTCTAATATTATTTATTTCCGCTTCTTTTAAATAAACATTTAAATTACAAGCTTCATAATTAGGATTAATAGCATTCATTCTAGCAGTAAAATCATCTGCCATATTTCTACATACTCCATAGCCATCCATGTAAAGAGCTAATCTAGGATATCCAATTGCATCATACATATCCGGTGTTTTATACCCATCAATACTATTCCACATATCATTCATAACTTTCATAATAATTTCTAAATCTGACAAATTCATTGAATTAATATGTTCAGCATATGTTTTTATCTCTTCATCATAATCTTTTATTTCACTTTGATAAACTTTAGAATTATTTTCTATTACTTGATCATATTGAGAGGATATCATAGTTGAAAATCCTCCAGAAACGATAGTAAGTCCTAACATTACTTTTGCTGCTTGATTACGAATTATTTTTAAATTCTGTGTCATATTTTCAAAAAAAAGATAATTGTTGAATTTAAATTTAATTCCTAATTCATTTTCAACATCTACTTTTTTCATTTCACGAAGATAATCTCGATAAATTTTTTCTCCATATTTTTCATAAAGTTCAAAGAATCTTCCTTCCTCCATTAATTTATCAATGTCACGAATTTGATGTTTATTAGATACTACTCGTAAATATGTTTCTCTCCCATACTTTTGATAAATTTCATCATACTTCTTTTCTTTCATCAATTGAATAATATCTTTAATATTTTTCTTCATTCACTTTTCACATCTTTCTTATCTCTTAAAGAAGCTCTACTAATAATTTTAGTTCCATACTTTTCTTTTAACTGATCTAATGTCTTTTCTAAAGATATATCATTTTTATTTTCTTCTATTGTATCAAATAAGGAGGGTTGAATCACTACTTTTTCAGTTAATTTATCCAATCTAATTCCAATTAATCGAACAGAATCATCGTTCCACATTTCATTTAATATCTTTTTAGAAACTTCAAATATTTCCTTAGAAGTAGAAACGGGATTTTCTAATTTTTTTTGATGTGTCCTTCTTTTAAAATATTTATCTTTCAATATAACAGCTACTACATAAGCAAACTTATTTTCTTTTCTTAATCGAAGTCCTACTTTCTCTGATAAAAAAAGAAGATTTTCTGTTAATTTTGATTGCTCTGATATATCAGATGTCAAAGTGATTTCATTACTAATACCTTTTGGTGTAGATTCATCCGATACAACTTCCGAATCATCAATTCCATTCGCCCATTCTATCATAAATTTGGATTGATTTTTAAAATATGGGTACAACTTTTCTTGGGAAGTGCTTGCTAAATCCTTTATTGTCTTAATATTAATATCCAATAATTTCTCTCTTGTTTTTTTTCCAATTCCAAATAAATCTCCAATAGGTAGTGGCCACATTTTACTTTCTACTTCATTTTCATATAAAGTATGAATTTTATTAGGTTTCGAAAAATCAGAAGCCATTTTGGCACATAACTTATTATTTGCTATACCAATATTTACAGTAAATTTTAATGTATCATTAATTTCTTTTTGAAGTTTCTTAGCAAATTCATAAGGATATCCATATAAATTTTTTACTTTTGTATAATCTAAATAACATTCATCAATGGAAGCAATTTCTATATCTGGAGTATATTTACGAATTAAATTAAATAATTTAGAGGACATTTTTTGATAAAATGGATAATTCATAGGATAGGTCTTTAATGCTCTACATTTTTTTCTAGCTTGGTAAAGTGGCTCACCAGTTACAACAC
This sequence comes from bacterium, assembly GCA_014845975.1. GTDB lineage: Bacteria > Bacillota_I > Bacilli_A > RF39 > UBA660 > CAJOJO01. The sequence continues at coordinate 4,549 of RKAN01000014.1, forward strand.
CCAATTTTTTAGCAGAGTTTGATTTTGCTAAGACGATACCTTTTCTTGACTTTTCGTCTCCACCTATTACAGCATAACTATTTCGGATATCATATTTTGAACCATTATTTAATAAATCGATTGCAGTCCAAGATAAAAAAGCATTATTAACATCTATGTGCATTATAATTCGATCCACAATATCACCTGTCATTATTGTAACACAGCAAAATTATGTTCGCAACATTTTTATGAAAAAAGGACTTACATTATCTTTGACAATTTGGACAATAGTAAGTTCCTCTTCCACCTATTTTCTCTTTTATAATTTTTCCATTACATTTTGAACAAATTTTTTGATTATGAACTAATAATTCTTGTTGGAATAATCCATGAACTCCCTCACTAGATTCATAAGTACGAATAGTTGTACCACCTAATTCAATTGCATGCTCTAATACTTCTTTTGTATATTGGATCAATTGATTTAATTCTTCATCTTTTAAATCACAAGCCTTTTTATAAGGATTAATATGGCTTAGAAAAAGAATTTCATCAGCATAAATATTTCCAATACCAACAATAATTCCTTGATCCAATACTACTGTTTTTATTGGGATTTTTTTTACCTTGTATTTTTCTTTTAAATAGGAAATAGTTAAATTAGAATCCCATGGTTCTAATCCTAACTCATTTAAAGGCTTATTTAGTTCAGCCACGTCAAAAGGATAAAGATACATTCTTCCAAATTTACGTACATCTTTATATCTCAATGAAGTTCCATCATCAAAAATAAATTCAATGTGTTCATGCTTTTCAAAGGAATCTTCTTTTTTTCGAATAACATATTTTCCTTCCATACGAAGATGAGAAAGAAGTATATAATTATCTAATTCAAACATCAACCATTTTCCCCGTCTTTTAATTTCATGAATCGTTTGATTATGTAATTCTTCTATAAATTTTTTACTATCTGGATATGCTATTATATTAGGATATTTGATTACTACATCAGTAATTTTTTTACCTTGTACTAATTTTTTTAATGATCTTTTTACAGTTTCTACTTCAGGTAGTTCTGGCATTATATCACTTCCTAATCAAATCTTTCGTGTAATAATTCAAACAATTTTTCATGCTCTTCTGTATAAGGAACATAAGCAGGATCATGTTCTTTTAACATTGTTTCTAGGTAAGGATAATATACATATTTAATATCTGTTAATTCTTCTACTTGAAGTTTTGTATGTTCAATATCTATATTCTTATGAAGTAAATAAACATCATCAAATACTCTAATAAAAGAATTTTGATAAGGTTGAATTCTTTTTACTGTAAACAAATACTCTAAATCTTCTTCTTTGGCATCTACATCTAGTTCTTCTTTTAATTCACGGATTCCAGACTCAATACTTGTTTCACCTGCAACTACATGGCCAGCAGATGAAATAGCCCATAAATTTGGAAATGTTTTTTTATAAGGATTTCTCTTTTGAACTAATAACTCATTTTTATCATTTATAATCCAAATATGGACAGAGCGATGCCAATAAGACTCCTTATATACTTCTTGTTTTGTTTTCTTTATTCCTATTAAATTTCCATTTTCATCTAACACATCTAATAATTCTGTCATTACGTCACTCATTTTATCACCACTGAAAAATCATAACATATTTTTTTAGTTTTGACTATTAGGTTTACTTTTTGTTTACAAATGTATTTTTTTATTAAAGAATACAATACTTTAAAAAAATCCTATTATTAAAAAAAGAATCAAAATTCCTATCTAATCTTATAAACAACAAATGTACTGAAAGTTATATAAAAAATTTATCGTTTCAAGAACTCCATTTTTTGTAGCAAAATTCAATGGTTATGGTCCCTTTATCATCCAAATAATAGGTGGTATAATTTTTTAGATGCTTTCAATAAGATGAAAAACTAACATTACTAATGCCAATCCAAATAAGACACCATTTAAAACTTTACCAATGGTAGCTAATTTTTTGTTTGATACTTGTCCTTTCTCTGCAAAACTGAAACCAGATACTGCTAGAAATATTGCAATATAAACAGATAATCCTATATACCAATACCAAATAATGCTAACGGCTGGTAAAATAATCGATAAAATTGCCCATTTTTTCATACTTGGATTTGGCGTAGAATCAGAAAAAATTTCATTTGTGTTTGCAATCTTGGAGTCATCTTGTGTCAATTGTGATTGTGTACTTTCTAATCTTGATCCACATTGTTTGCAAAAAATTTCTCCTTGACTACTTTGAAATCCACATTTACTACAAAACATTTTTCTTACTCCTTTCCTACCATACAAACTATACCATATATGAGTATTTTTTTATACTATTTGTCGTAATGTATATTTCCAATATCTAATTTTTTCTCCAATAAATAAAAAATAAGATATTTAATTATCTTACTTTTTACATAAACTACTATTGTTTATGTGACCTTATTAAATTTACCAAATCATCAAAACTATTCAACGATTTTTCAATTGTTATAATTTTATTATATTTTACTTTACCTGTTTTCAGTATTTTGTAATCACAGTTTACTTTTACTAACTTTTTCTTGTCTAAAATAGAATTGACTTTCAATATTTCATAAACTTCAGCTCCCGAAATATTTGGAACAGATTCTACTATTTTTGCCACTACTTCAGGATTACTCATATATTTTGAAGAACGATTCACGGAATAAATTTGGGCAGTTGCACCAGCTAATCCACCCAAATTTTTACCTATATTAGAATGACTACCTATTATTTGATCTGCCATACTTCCTACAGCAACACCATTAAGGTATAAACATTGTCCATTGTTAGTCATTATAACTTTAAAAATTCTTCCTTCCTTATCTGTTGCATAACCTGTCAATTTTCCTCTCATTCTAATACTCAAAAGTATAACATAATAGATTAAGAGAAACATCCAAGTGACCAATAAAAGTATTAATAACACATTATTATTAACTATAGTTATCCATATAAGAGCAATTATTCCTAAAATAAATGTTAAAAGTAATTGTAATATTGGAAGTAAATTTCCATTCTTTTTTGCTACTTCTTTCGAGTAACAAAATACTCTATTGATTTTCATATTTTATCAATTATTTTGTTAATTCCTTAACACTCATTAAATCAATATTTGGTGTTGACATGTTACTAGTTGACTCTGAATAACTAGCTGAATTAATAATTGTTGAAACTTTTTCCAAAATAGAATAGTCAAATTCATTATCTAAATTATAAGCACTAACTGCAGCAAAATACATAGAATTAATTTTGGTATAACCAACAATTAAATTTTGACCACTCATCGAACCTTCCATTAATACATAATCAAGACCATTAATCGTTTTTTCAATAACATCTGAAGATGATTTAAAGCCAGATTGCTTTAATAATGTTGCCAATTGATTCTTTTTTGCTTTTATTTGAGAAAAACTTCCTTGACCTAATTCTAAATCTGCAACCCAAGTTCCTTCTGCATCACCTATTAATAAATAGTCATTTTGTACTTCGTAAACTAAATCATCTGGTATACTAAATTGAAAATTTTTAAAATTAACTTTATAATAATTCTTTTGAGAAACACTATTATTATCATTAGATGTTTTAATGTTACTATACATTTTTGATGAAGTCAACCCAATAATTACAAATACTACTAATACAACTACAACTCCAATGATAATAAAAATTAAATTATTGGAACTAGTATTTTTTTTCTTCATATTTGAATTATAATCACCTGACAAAGAAGGTTGACTTGCTGCATTTGTTGTTTGATTTACAGCTGGTCTTACTTGAGTAGCTCCTTGACTATAAGTTGGTTGACTTGCTGCATTTGTTGCTTGATTTACAGCTGGTCTTACTTGAGTAGCTCCTTGACTATAAGTTGGTTGACTTGTTGTATTTGTTGTTTGATTTACAGCTGGTCTTACTTGAGTAGTTCCTTGGCTATAAGTTGGTTGACTTGTTGTATTTGTTGTTTGATTTACAGTTGATCTTACTTGAGTAGCTCCTTGACTATAAGTTGGTTGACTGGTTGTATTTACTGATTGTTCTATAGTCGCACTTGTTGGAACAGAGCCCTGAATTACCTCCTCCTTTTTTACCTCATTATTATTGGTTGTGTTTACAGGTGTACCACACATTTTACAAAATTGATCATTCTCTGTTAATGGAGATCCACATTTTTTACAATTCATTTTATTCCTTCTTTCTACTTTTTTCCTCTATTACAAAATTTGTAACCTCATTTAAAATTTCATCAGTAATTTCCTGAGCATTTCCACTTATTTCTATTATTAAATATCCACCACGCTCCATTTTATAGAAAAGTACTTTCTTATTAACATAATACTTAAATCTATCTATATCTGTAAACATTATACCACCTAAATTCGTATAACCTCCACTATAAATAGAAAAATTTTTTTCATTTATTATCATATCTTTCCAATAAGTTAGATAATTACATTCACCATAAGCCTTAGGAAATAAGTTATTAACAATACTTAACTGATTATCTATATTGCTAATGATAGTATTTGTTAATTTATAATTTATTTCATAATCGTACATTTCAATTTTTTCATTATAATTCAATTTAAAACTTCTTTGTTCATACAAATTATTATCTTTATCAAACTCTACATACTTGTCTGGTAAAGTAATTTTTATCTCTTCATAATTATTTTTATCATAATCACTAAATCTTTTTAAAATACTAATTATTTTATTATTTTCTATTTTACTATCCGTATAACTTGAATAATTGAATGCTTTATTAATTTTGATTTTATTAATTAATTTTTCAGAAATCGTTAAATTTTTAGAAACCAATTTTACTACAAAAATATGGTTTTTATCTAATGCATAAATTAGTTCTACATTTTCATAACTTTTTCCGTTTTTATCAAGATAGCTATTCT
>RKAN01000073.1 GCA_014845975.1 bacterium
TCAAGGAGGATTTGAAGTACTTTATCAAGTAGAAAGTATTGATGGTAGTGAAGTTACTAGTGACATGATGAATAGTACTTACAAAGCATTACTAAAAAGAATTGATATTTTGGGTGTAAATGAACCTGTTATTACCATAGAAGGTGATGATAAGATTCGTGTACAACTTGCTGGTGTTACAGATCAAGAGGAAGCAAGAAAAATTTTAAGTAGTGCGGCAACATTAACATTCCGTGATACCAAAGATAATTTATTAATGACAAGTGATGTATTATCAGGCGGAGGAGCTAAAGTAGGACAGGATTCTAAAGGACTTCCTGCTGTATCTTTACAAATAGCAGATAAAGATAAATTTTATAAAGTTACAAAAAATGTTAGTCAAATGGAAAATAATGTAATTGTAATTTGGCTAGATTATGATGAAAATGAAGATAGCTATGAAACAGAAAAAAACAAGTGTGGATTAGAAAGTTCAAGATGTCTTTCTGCAGCTACTGTTTCAGAAGGATTTGCTAGTGATGTAATCATTCAAGGGAATTTTAAAAGTACAGAAGTACAAACCTTAGTTGATTTAATTAACTCTGGTAGTTTACCAACTAAATTGGAAGAAATTTCTTCTAAAACTGTCGGAGCAAGCTTCGGAGCTAATTCATTAAATAAAACTCTAATTGCTGGAATTATAGGATTTATTGGTGTTATTGTAATAATGACATACTTATACCATTTTTCTGGATTTATTGCTTGTGTTAGCTTACTTGTTTATACAGTATTAACATTTGGTATTTTTTGGTTAGTTGGTGGGGTACTTACATTACCAGGAATTGCAGCAATTATACTTGGAATTGGTATGGCTGTAGATTCAAATGTTATAAATTTTGAAAGAATTAAAGATGAATTAGAAAAAGGTATTTCCTTAGAAACTGCGTTTAAAAAAGGAAATAAAAATTCTATTGCTACAATTATAGATGCGAATTTAACAACATTTATTGTTGCATTAATCCTATTTATTTTTGGAGAAAGTAGTGTAAAAGGATTTGCTACAATGTTAATGATTAGTATTTTTACAACTATGGTTATTATGGTATTCTTTACAAGATCATTATTGAAAATGTTTGTTAATACTAATTATTTTCATAATAAAGCAACTTTCTTTATAGGAAAACTAAAACCAATAAAAAGAAAAATAGATTTTATAAAACATGATAAATTATTTATAGGTGCTTCTATTCTTTGTATTATAGTAGGAATCTTTTCCTTAAGTACCAAAGGATTAAATCTAGGAGTTGATTTTAAAGGAGGTACTTCTATTGATATAAAATCAGAGCAAACATTAAATCAAAAATCAATAGAAAAAGATTTAGAAGAACTAGGATACAAAATTGTAGATGCAGAATTTAAGGAAAATAATGCATACATTAAAATAACAAATCAAATTTCTCAAGAAGAAATCCTAAAATTAAAAGAACAATTAGAACAAAAATATGAAGCCAGTACAGATATTGGTGTTGTATCTAACATGGTCAAAAAAGAATTAATCAAAAATGCCATTTTATCCGTTATTTTATCTAGTATAGCTACAATTATCTATATTTCCCTTCGATTCAAATTTAATTATGCAATTAGTGCAATTATTGCTTTAGCCCACGATGTATTTATTATATTCGCTATCTTTAGTTTATTTGGACTTGAAGTAGAAACAATTTTTATCGCTGCAATCTTATCCATTATAGGATATTCTATCAATGATACAATTGTTATTTTTGATAGAATTAGAGAAAATCAAGAAAATGCAAAAATTACAAAAGAAAGTGATTTAAAAGAAGTCGTAAATAATAGTTTAAATCAAGTAATAAAAAGAAGTATTATTACAAGTATTACAACAATTACAACTGTTATTTGCCTAATTTTATTTGGATCAAATGAAATATTGGAATTTAATATTGCTCTATTAGCTGGATTAATAGCAGGAGCTTACTCATCTATTTTTATTGCCAGTCAAATTTGGTTTCATATGGAAAAAAACAATATTGGTAAAAAGTCAAAAAAGAAATGGTATGAAGATAATGAACCAGAAGAAAAAAGAATAAAGGGGATTAATGCATAGGAGATGATAAAATGACAGAACAATATGTCACTATCAAATTAGAAGATGTAATGCAATCCTTATCAAAATGTAAAGATGAAGAAGAAAAGCAAATTCTATGTAAAATATATACAAACGAAGACTACAACGAATTAGGAAAAAAGAGAATAAAAAAAGATAGTAAAGTTTATCAGATCATTCATAAAATCAAAAGTACACAAGAACAGCATATCACAATTGAAATGCTTTCTTTTGCTTTAACGAGGTCAATGAATGAGTGCAATCACACCATGAGAAATGATTTAAATAAATATATTCATCAATATTTTGATAATGTAGAAAATAGTGTTTCCAATGATGCTTTAATTTACAAAATATTAAATGATAAAAAAATCATAACTTATATTAAAAAATATACTTCATGGGAAGACTATGAAATGGATTTAAAAGAAAAGAAAAAATGCAAAAAAGAGTCTAAACCACAATCAAAAGAAGAAAAAAGAATGAGCTATGTAATGATTGGCTAAGGAGGTATGTATGACAAAACATGTAGAAGTAAGTTTTGAAGACCTACTCAATAAATTGGCTACTTATATGGAAGAATCTGATATTAATCAAATAAAAAATGTCTATGAAGTTGCATCTGAAATTTACGATGGAAATAAAAGCATAACAGGTGAAAATTATATCAATCACCCTTTAAAAATAGCTTATATATTAACAGAAATTCAGGCTGATTCTCAGACTATTTGTGCCGCTCTTCTTCACAATGTACATCAATTTGATCCAAATATTCAATTAGAAGAACAATTTGGAAAAGAAATTGCTTCCTTAGTAGATGGAGTTACAAAAATAAAAAATCTAACATTTGACTTATCTACAGAGTCATCGATTGCAATGCAAAGAAAAATATTAGTTGGCCTTACAGATGATGTAAGAGTGATTATTATTCGCTTAGCAGAACGTGTACAAGATATGAGAGATTTATGGATTCGTCCAGAAAAAGAGCAGAAAAGACTTGCAGTTGAAACTTTAGAAGTATTGACTCCAATTGCTCACCGTCTAGGTATGAATAAATTTAAAAGTGAATTAGAGGATCTATCTTTAAGATATTATAAACCCAATGTTTATTTTGATATAGTTGATCAATTAAATCAAACAAAAACAGAAAGAGATCAATCTGTTAAAATGATGATTGACGATGTTTCAAACCTTTTAAATGAACATGGAATTAAGCATAAAATTAAAGGAAGAGCAAAAAGTATTTATAGCATTTATAAAAAATTAGATAAAGGAAAAAAATTTAGCGATATTTATGATTTATTAGCTTTAAGAGTATTTGTAGATACAGAAGCAGAATGTTATCAAGCAATTGGAATTATTCATTCTAAATATAAACCAATGCCAAAACGATTTAAGGATTATATCGCAATGCCTAAAACAAATATGTATCAGTCTTTACATACAACAGTTTTTGGAATTGATGGATATCTATTTGAAATTCAAATTCGTACTTATGAAATGGATGAAGTGGCAGAACGAGGTATTGCATCTCACTGGTCTTATAAAGAAAACGGTAGTAATAAAATAGCTCGTCAAAATACAATGGATCAAAAACTACAATTTTTCCGTTCTATTATGGAATTAAATAATGAAGAAACAACAGATGAAGAATTTGTATCTTCTATTAAAGAAGAATTTAATCATACGATTTATGTCTTTACACCAAATGGTGATGTCATTGAACTTCCAAATGGAGCAACTCCAATTGACTTTGCTTATAAAGTTCATAGTGGAGTAGGAGAAAAAATGGTAGGTGCTTTAGTAAATAATAGCATTGTACCATTAGATTATCCTTTACATAATCAAGATATCGTAAAAATTAATACCAATAAAAATTCAATGGGTCCTAGTCGTGAATGGATTAATATGGCTAAAACACCACAGGCAAAAAATAAAATTCGAGCATTTTTTAAAAAACAAGATAGAGAAGAATATCAAAAAAAAGGTGAAGAAATTTTAGCAAAAGAACTAAAAAAGAGAAAAATTTCATCTAGTGACTTCTATACAGAAGAAAATATGGATAAAATACTAAAAGAATATAAATTTTTAGATTTTAATGAAATTTATATAGGAATTGGTGATAATAAAATTTCTCCAGCTGCTGTTGTGAATATCATTACAGGAGAAAATGATAGCAAAGAAGATATTTTATTAAAAAAAGTTATTAAAGAAACGAATAACCAAGTATTAAAAAAGGATATTATTGTAGAAGGAATTGATGACATTAAAGTAAAATTAGCTTCTTGTTGTAAACCAATTCCTGGAGATGCTATTATAGGATACATTACAAAAGGATATGGAATTTCTGTTCATAGAAGAAACTGTCCCAATATAGATGATTTAAACGAAAGATTAATTCCAGTTTCATGGGGAGAAACAAAACAAAAAAAATATTCAACTTCCATTGTGATTGAATGTGAAAAAAAAGATAACATTTTATTAGAAATTGTTTCTAAAGCCTCTAATAGTGGTATCAATATTGAATCTATTCGGACTTATAATGATCCAGATTATACAACATTTTCTATGGATATATTAGTAGAAAATTTAGAAAATTTAAACAAATTTATTTCTAACATTCAATCTATTTCACATGTATTAAAAGTAGAAAGAAGTATAAAGTGAAAGTAGTAGTTCAAAGAAGTTTAAATTCAAAAGTAACAGTAGATCATAAAATAACAGGTCAAATTGAAAAGGGACTCGTTTTACTAGTTGGATTTCATACAGATGATACAGAGGAAGATATTAATTATTTAGTACCAAAAATTTTAAATCTTCGTATTTTTGATGATGAAAACGGTATTATGAATCAATCTATATTAGATATAAAAGGCTCTATTTTAAGTATTTCTCAATTCACATTATATGCCAATACAAAAAAAGGAAACCGACCAAGTTATATAGAAGCAATGAAAGGAAAACAAGCAATTTCATTATATGAAAAATTGAATGAAAAATTAAAACAAGTTGTTCCAGTAGAAACAGGAGTTTTTGGTGCAGATATGAAAGTTGAAATAACAAATGATGGACCAGTTACCATTTTATTAGAAAGCAGGAAAAACAATGATAAAAAATAAATTAGATTATAAATTAATTAATTGTACCTTAATTATGGTAATTATCTTTTTACTATATAAAACAGGAAATCTTTGGTTTGGATTTGTAGCAAAAATATGGCAAGTAATCTACCCATTTGTCATTGCTTTTGCGATTGCCTATGCCTTATATCCACTTGTTAAATTTTTAACGGATCATAAAATTCCAAAAGCACTTGCTATATTCATTGTCTTGGCTTTCATTGTAGGAATAATAGCGATATTTGCAATCATAGTCTTTCCGTTATTATTTAATCAATTAGGAAGTCTATTCAATGGCATTATAGCTTTCTTAAATGAAATATCAGCAAATTATGATATTGATTTTGGAACATTACAGTCCAATTTATCTGAAAGTTTTAATCAAATTATTGTGAATGTAGGAAAATATGTTTCTAATGGTGCAATCAGCGTAATTAATGTATCAATATCTATTTTTTCAAAAGTATTTATTGCTTTTTCTGCTGCTATGTATATTCTTTCTGACATGGATAATATTAGAAAAAATGTAAAAAAATATCTAAAAACAAATTCTAAAAAAATGTATCGTTATGTATCATTATTTGATCACGAAATGCATAGTTATTTAACAGGATTTGTTAGAATTATGATTATCTCTGTTTTTGAGTATACATTTGCTTATACAATCATTGGACATCCAAATGCTATACTACTTGGTTGTTTAGCTATGATTGCTAACTTAATTCCATATTTTGGAGGAATTATAAATAACATTGTAGCGGCCGTAACTGCTTTTGTAATTAGTCCTGCTTTATTTATTCGTACAATTATTGTTTTTGTTATATTATCTATTGTAGACGGCTATGTAATCAATCCAATAGTCTATGGAAAAACAAATAAAGTTCATCCATTAATTGTTATTATGAGTGTATTTGCAGGAGGAATTTTATTTGGTATTATGGGAATTGTAATTTCATTACCACTAGCTATTATTATTGTTTCAACAATTAAATTTTTTAAAGATGACTTGAAAGATAAAATAGAAGATATGAAAGATAGAAATTCAGAAGTTAATGCATAACTTCTTTTTTTTTACAAAAAAAATGATATAATAGTAATATATAATAGGAGGAATCATCATGCTAGGAAAAATCATTTCAATTGAAGATAATACAGTTTTTGTAAAATTAGATGTGGATGTTAATAAAATAGAAAATTTAATTAGCTTACATGTTTTTATGAATGATGGCAAACGTTGCTTGGTTGGTGAAATTACAGATATTAAAGAAGGAATCGCTTATATCAATTTACTTGGTGAAATGATTCATGACAAATTTGTTTTTGGAGTTATTAGAAAACCTTCTTTCCGTTCTAAAATTACATTAGTAGAAAAAAACGAAATCAATAAAATTATAGGGGTAGAAAACTATAGTGAAGGGAAAGATTTATATATTGGAGAAAGTCCTATCTATGATGGAGTAAAAATAGGAATTGATATTGATGCTTTTTTTAATTCTCATTTTGCTATATTTGGTTCAACAGGTAGTGGTAAATCTTGTAGTGTAGCAAGAATTATTCAAAATTTGTTTTCTAAAACAAATCCTATTCCATATAGAGCTAGTTTATTTATTTTTGACGCTTACGGAGAATATCACAATGCTTTTTCTAAACTACATGAAAAAGTTCCACAAATTAGTTTTAAAGCATATACAACTAACTTAGGATTTAGTGATAGTGAGGTACTAAGAATTCCCATTTGGTTACTTGGAGTAGATGATATTGCTTTACTTTTAGATGTGGAAAAACATTCTCAATTACTAATTATTGAGAAAGCATTAAAATATGTAAATGTTTTTACAAGAGATGATGAATCTGTTATCAAAAGTAAAAATGATATTATCGCAAGAGCTATTTTAGATATTTTATCTAGTGGAAGACAAGCATCTCAAATTAGAGATCAAATTATTTCAATTTTATCCACTTATCATACGACAGAGTTAAACCTAGATACAATAATATATCAACCAGGTTATAGTAGACCTTTAAAACAATGTTTATTAATTGATTCCTCTGGAAAAATTAGAGATATGGAATTAATAATGAACTTTTTAGAAGGATTTTTAACAGAAGATTATGAGTTAGCACTACCAGACGGAAGTTATAAATATACTTTAAATGACCTAAAAGATGCATTTGATTTTGCCTTAATTTCAGAAGGATCTTTAAATAGTGGAAAAGTATATGATGAAACTAATATATTAAAGGTAAGAATGCATTCTTTAGTAAATAGTGAAAGTAGTAAATATTTTGAATATCCAGATTATGTGGATAAAGGAACATATATTAAACGTTTAATGACTGCACCAAATGGAAATAAAGCACAAATCATTAATTTCAATATAAACTATGTGGATGATAGATTAGCCAAAAATATTACAAAAATATATTCAAAGTTATTATTTGATTATGCAAAAAGTATGGAAAATAGAGCGTCTTTCCCATTCCACATTATTTTGGAAGAAGCACATAGATATGTTCAAAATGATAATGATAAATTTTTATTAGGTTATAACATATTTGAAAGAATAACAAAAGAAGGAAGAAAATATGGCGTTATATTAGGTCTTATTTCTCAAAGACCATCAGAGCTTTCTGAAACTTCTTTATCTCAGTGTAGTAACTTTTTAATATTTAAAATGCTTCATCCTACAGATGTAGAATATATTAGAGAAATGATTCCTAATATAACAAATGAAGTGGTAAAAAGATTAAGAATTTTACAACCTGGAAACTGTATTGCATTTGGTTCTGCTTTTAAAGTACCTGTTTTAGTTAAAATGGATATGCCTGATCCTGCACCTTCAAGTAGTAGTTGTGAAGTAAGTAAAATGTGGTTTGTTGAAAAACATAACTAATGTAATAAATAAACATTGACTGTTTAACCAGTGTTTTGGTAAAATTGTTTTATAAAGATGGTAGTATGAATATATCATCTTCTTTAATTAGTAAGGAGTAAAAATTAATATGAGGAAAAAAGGCTTTACATTAATAGAGTTATTAGCTGTAATAGTCATATTAGCAATTATTGCATTAATTACAACTCCAACGATACTTGGAGTAATTGAAACAGCTAAAAAAGGTGTTTTTAGGGATAGTATATATGGTTTAATGGACGCAACAAATGTATATATGGCCCAAAATTTAGAAACAGGAACAATGGAATTTATCTGTGATGGAACAGATTGTGAATTAGAAAATGGGGATAAATTATCATTTAAAGGAGAAACTCCTAAAAGTGGTATGATTAAGGTAGATAAAGATCATAAAATAAGTGTAGAGTATATTAGTAATGGAACTTATTGTGCTTATGGTACATTAGAAAATCTCGTAATCGATAAGGATTGTGAACAATTAGATACCACAAAACCAGTATTAGATGATTCTAAATTAAATGTGACAACAACAACATCTAGTTTAACAGTTAATATATTAAAAGGATTTGCTAAAGATCCAGAAAGCGGAATCAAAGAATATAAAGTAACAGTAAATGGAGAAACAAAGACATTAAAAGAGATTGGAACTTTGACATTTGATGGATTAGATAAGAATAAGGCTTATGAAATAAAGATAGAAGTAGAAAATGGAAAAGGGTTAAAGTCAGAACTAATAAAAGAATATACTACTTTACAATTCTTAAGTCCAAGTATTACACTTACAAATACGCCAACAACAGCAGTAAATGGATACTTAAAAAGTCAAGTGGCAAAAATCACATATAATGGAACAAATATTACAAGCCCAAAATATTTTGTAAAAACAACAAGAGAAGGAACAAGTAGTTTAGCAGTAACTGCAACATGTGGAACAGGAACAACACCAAGTACATGTACAAATGTAACAAGTACAAAGACATTAACAGCTAATACATGGTATCAAGTAAGTGGAAATGTGAATGT
>RKAN01000001.1 GCA_014845975.1 bacterium
TACTCCATAGATGTAGCCAGGAAGCTGACCACTGATGATAATATATGTGTAACAACTGAGTATATGAATCATAAGTAAGAATTCCAGGATAGAGAATGTATAAAACTGCTAAGAAAGATAAAAAAGTTAAGAAAAATAGTATTAAATCATATTTATCTAATACTATTTTTTTTCTAATTTTTGTAAGAGTATTCACCAAGTACTCCTTTCTTATAGTCCCTATAACCACGATACATATTTCTTACTTTACGAAATTTATCTTTTTCAAATAGAACAACATTCATTAATTGACCACGCAATCCTCGTTTTAGAAATTGTGTATAATCTGGAAAATAATCATTATACCATTTGCAAATATACAAAGTATTTCTAACAATATAATATCTTCTCAAATAATTATGATTACTACAAACAAAATCTCTTCTTAAATGATGCTTAATTTCTATATCGCCTAAATCATGTTTTAAATTTACATAATTTAAACGAATTACTTTAAATCCGTGAACATTTAAATTCATACAATAATCAAAATCAATTCCATCAATAAATAATTCGTCATTATAGCCACCAATCTTTTTATAGGCTTTTAGGCTAATAATATTGCCAGATGTCATTACTTCTAATGGGTAATCAATATCCTCAGTTGGTTTTTTAGGATTTGTATTAATAACATGCCATGGAGTTACAAGACCTAAATCTTTTTCCTTATAATTTTCAATAAACTGTATCATTTTTTCTACACTATTTTTAGCAAATCTACTATCTTGATCCATAGTAAGCAAATAGTCAAAATGATCTTTTATGGCTCTAGTTGCACCTAAATTTAATGCTTTAGAAACCCCTAAATTTTTATGATTAAAAATATATTCAATTTTATCACTATCTGGTAATACATTTCTATTTTCTTTATCTGGAGTATTATCTATAACATATAATTTTTCTAAATACGATAAATAAGATTCTATATTTTTTTTAACTTCTTTATCTGGATTATAAAGAGTAACAATTCCTGCTAATTTAATCATTATTTTTTGCCTTTCCAATTATTTTTTTTATACCTTTTGGTAATTTAATCTTTGAAATAATTCTCCATTTTAATGTACTAAATACCCATTCATAATTAGAATATGATACATTAGGTACATACTTTTGAGAATCCTTAATCATCATTTTAGCCTTTTCTAAATTTATTGCTTTAGGCTTTGTATTCTTATATAATTGATCATATTCAGATGCCATTTCTTTTGTTGTTTTAATTTTGTACTTATTGATACTTTTAATTATTTGATTATATTCTGTAGGATTATTAAATATCTCATTTATTTTATCAATATAGTCTTTATAATTATCCGAATATTCTATTGTCCATCCTAGATTATTTTTTAAAATTCTATCGCCAACAGCCCCTATATTAATTCCTAAAACAGGAACGCCAGCAGAAACACATTCTGTTAATGTATAAGAATATGTTTCTGGACATATAGAAAATAAACATACCAATTTTATATTATTTTTTGACAATAAATCGCTAAGTTCATCACGCTTATATGGACCATGATCAATATAATTTTTATTATTTTTCTTATGGAAATCGTCAATTATTCCAAACAAATGAATTTTAATTTTTCCAAGTTTTCCTTTTGAAAGCATATCACAAACAATATTTCTACCTTTATGAATACCAATAGCTCCAACAAATGCAATATTGTATTGTTTATCATTGTCAATATTTAATTTGGAAGTTTTATGTTGAATATCAATACCATGTTCAATTACATTACATTCTATATCATATGTTTTTTTAATCTCTTCTTTTGTATTTTGTGATGGAGAAATTATATAATCTACTGTTTCAAACAATTTATTAAAACAAAGATGCCAATTTTCTATCATATTGGCGTTCATATACATTGTACATTTTAAACAATCGCCACACATTTCATTTGAAGGTTTATCACAATATCTTTGATTTTTATACAATTTATTGATAATTGGACAAACAGAATAATAATCATGAACAGAAAAAATAGAAGAAATATTTTTTTCTTTAATAACGTCAATAACATCAAAATAATGATACTTCATATGATGAATATGTATTAAATCTATACCATAATTATCTATTATTTCAGTTAACATATTTTTATAATCCTCATTATAAAATTCATATTTCTTGAAATTTTGAATACCACTAAATTTTGTAATAGCAACACTATCCTTATAATAAGAATATAACTTATAAATTCCATCTTCAAACGTAAAAACATGAAAATTATATTTGTCTCTTAAGTTTTTGATTAAATCATAAGCATGTAATGTTGTACCACCATTATTATTTAAAACGTCTTTAAAATCATGTATCAAATAAAGAATATTTGATCTTTTTTCTATATTACCTAAAGCCAATTGAATATTTTCGCCAATATAGCTTATCGGTTTTGATAAACACCAATCTTGTAACTTATCTTTATAAAATTTATATCTTTTCAAAAGAACTTCTTCCCCATTTTTCATAAGTTCAAGCTTAGCACTCGAAAATGACTGAGATTCTTTATGATATATATATGTATCATCGCATAACAAATGAGAATAACCTAAGTCAAAGCATCTAAAACAAAAGTCATTTTCTTCCCCATATCCTTTTTTAAATGCAACATCATCAAAATAACCAACTTTATTTAATACACTTCTCTTTATGTATAAACAAAATCCATGTCCAGTTGGTAATTCTGGATAATCACGATAAGAACATTTTTCTACAATTTTTGCCATTTCATCTAAACTTACACCTTCTGGAAGTTCGTTTTTTTCAAATATTTTTGGAACAGATGCTAGGGTAGCATTATTGGAAAGAGGTGTTACAGTTGCAACCATTTCTCTACTATAAGCACATTTATGCATCTTCTTTAGCCAATTACTAGTAACTTCTGTATCACTATTTAATAAGACAACATCATTCTTAGAATATCGCATTCCTCTATTAACAGTACCCACAAACCCTAAATTTTGTTCATTTTCTAAAAATTCTATAAAATCATATTTATTAGCATATTTTTTTAACAATTTTGAAACTCTTTCATCTGTACTTTTATCATTGATTAAAATTAATTTATTATTTTTAAATTCAGTATAATTAATAACTGAATCTATACAAGGCTTTAGGCAATCATATGCATTATAAATAGGAATAATAACATCACATTTCATATTAAACCTCCTCAGCAAATCCTTTTTCAAGTTTTCTAAACACCTTAATGCCAACAAAGAATAGGATAATACTTGCAATTAAAACTAAAATCAAAGCCTTTAAATCTGGCATCACTTGATAATATAATGAATCTCTATACCCATTTATCAATACACCTAGCGGATTTAAATTGAATATCCATTTTAATTTTGCTGGGAATAAATCTGAAGAATATAAAATAGGTGTTGCATAAAATAACATTGAAACAAAGAAATTAATAATGTATTCTGCATCTCTTATATAAACGTTGATAGCACTGGTAATAAAAACAATCCCAAGTGTTAATATATATTGAATAATTGCTATAAATGGTAAAAATAGTACATATGAACTAAATCCAACACCCGTTATTATCAAAAAAACAAATATAATAATACAAGAAATACAAAAGTTAATAAGTCCACTTGTAACAATAGAAATAGGCAATATTTCTCGTGGAAAATAAACTTTTTTAATAATCCCTTCATTGGCTATAATTGTATATGTTCCTTGTGAAATACTTGTAGTAAAAAAAGTCCAAGGTAATATTCCTACAATTATAAATAAAATATAATTATCGGGTCCATCTTTTAAAATGAAAGGGAAAACTATGGCATATACTAAAACCATCAAAAGAGGGTTTACAAACGACCATAGTACACCTAAAAAGGATCCTTTATACTTTCCTCTAATTTCTTTTTTTATGTTACTTTTTAATAATTCACGATAATTGTATAAATTTTTAAACATTCTTTCACCTACCCACATATTTTTAAATATTCATCTGTTACTTCTTTAGTGTTACCATCCATTCTTATTTTTCCATCATAAATCCAAATAGCACGATCACACAAATTTTTTACTGATTCTAAACTATGAGATACAATAACAATTGTTTTTTTACTATTTTTTAATTCATGTAATTTTTGAAAACATTTTTCTTGAAAATGTTGATCACCAACTGCTAATATTTCGTCAATCAAAAGAATTTCAGCATCTACATTAATAGCAACAGAAAAAGCAAGTCGCATATACATTCCAGATGAATAAGTACGAACCGGATTATCAATAAATTCCCCTAATTCTGAAAAAGCAATAATATCATCAATTCTACTATCAATTTCTTTTTTTGTTAAACCAAATATAGAAGCATTAAAATAAATATTTTCTCTACCTGTAAAATCAGGATGAAAGCCTGCTCCTAATTCTAGTAATGAAGTTAATTTTCCATGTGTAATTACCTTCCCAGAAGTAGGATAAATAATCTTTGTCATCAATTTTAACAAAGTTGATTTACCACTACCATTTGTCCCAATTAAGGCAACAGTCTCACCTTTTTTTATTTTAATACTAATATCTTCTAAAACAGTTCTAACTTCAGAACTTTTTTTATTCCAAAAAACTAATTTTTCTTTTAGCGTACTTGCTTTATCGTAGTATATTTTAAATTTTTTTGTTACATTTTTTACCTCAATGGCATCCATATGTTTACCTCCAATACCATAAAATTATATCATATATTTTATAACAATACTAGTAAACTCTATTGATAAGAATACTAATAAACAAAATAGAGTTTTCAATAAAACAGATGATAAATTACTATATTAATTTTATTTGTCAATTTTAATAGAAATAATTCAATCCAATTTGCATGATTATAATATTTTTGAAAATATATTTGACTTTTCTTTAATTCCTTATATTTATTTATTTTGTTAATATTTTTGTCAATTGTAACGGAATGATTATGAAAAACCTCAACGGTAGTATTGATTTTTATCTTTTTCTTTATTTGCTGTATTTTTTTAGAAATAACATTTTCTTCATAATATAAAAATATATTTTCATCAAAATAGCCACATTTTTTTAAATAGTTCGAATTTATAAGAAAGAAACATCCAGATACAGCCTCTACCTCTACTACATTATTCTTATAAATATCATCTTTATAAAACAATAACTTTGGTCTTAAAATTTTATGAATAACAACAAGATTTAATAAAATATCGTCAACTGGAGTAGGAACTTTCCAACCACGATTAAATCCTTCATGTTCTTTAATAATCGGAGCTACGATGGCTGTTTCATCATCAAATGTATTAATTAGTGTTTTTAAATCATTTTCGCTATATATAACTACATCTGGATTGCTCACAATAATATAGCAATCTCCAAATTTTGATTGTGCATACTTACACCCAAAATTAATTCCAGCCCCATATCCTTTATTTTCTTTGTTTTTTATTACTGTTAAATTATCAATCGATATTTTATTCAACATTGAAAATGAATCATCAGTGGAATAATTATCCACTACAAGAATATGATCAATGCAATTATAATTTTTTATATTATTTAATAACTTTTCAGTAGTATGGTAATCATTATAATTGATAATTAAAAATATACTTTTCATAAGTTAGCTCACCATTATCATTATAACAAAAAAAAAGCAGGTAATCTAGTCCATTTATTTAGTCAAAATATTCAAATGTAACATAATTTTATAATTATTTTAAACAATATATCAAAACAAAAAAGTCTTGAATTCCAAGACTTTAAATTCTAAATGGTCGGGAAAACAGGACAAATTAGTAAAATAATTGATAATTCATAACCTACTAGAAATAGTAGTTTTTTTGTAGTTCATTACTACTCGTTTCTATATAAAACGCTCAAATTTAAAATTTTTAAGGGCTAAATAAGGGCTAGAAAGGAGTAAATTATGGCAGAAGTATTTAGAATAAATAAAACTAAAAATTATACGGTTATGAGTAATTATCATTTACAAGATAAAAATTTATCATACAAAGCAAAAGGACTACTCTCTTGTATGTTAAGTTTACCTGATGATTGGAATTATTCAGTAAGAGGTCTTGCTTCGATATCTAAAGAAGGTATTAAAGCAATTAATTCAATATTAAAGGAATTAGAAGAAAATTATTATCTAAAAAGAGAAAGAAAGCAAGAAAATAATGGTAGATTTTACTATGAATATAACATATATGAAACACCATATACCAAAAAAGGGATAACGGATAAAGGGACTACCCTAAATGGAACAAAAATAAATACTAATATAATAAATAATAATAACAAAGATAAAATAGATAAAGCATTTAATCAATTTAAAAATTCAGATAAAGATATAGAAACGATTTTTTTGGAAATAGATAATATTGCAAAATAAGCTGAAGATAATATTAAAACATATCTTATTAGAAAAGATAGTAAAAAAATTGAATCAATTGCGAGAATTGCAAAAAGTTTTTTTGGAACAATAATCTCTGATGAATCAATTGATAGATTTATATTACAAAATTTTGATAATTTGGAAAAACTAAATGATAAGGATTTTTCTATTTATTGTGTAAAAGAAATGGCAAAATATAGAAATTATGATGTTGAGGTTAATCATGATGTTCCACAAATGATTCAGTCAATTTTTCAAAATAAAAAATTCATTGAAATAGCATCCAATATATTATCAAATGAAAGTACTTTAGGTGAACACAGTAAAAGTATAATTGATGGTGCATTTATGGGGCAAAATCTTGTTAGAACACGAGAGTTTATTAGTTTTATAACAAAATATATAATTATTCACAAAGAAATGTATAAAATTGAAGAATTATTTGATAAATTGTCATCAGTTAATTTAAATGAGTTAAATGATAATGATATTTCTAAATTATATAATAATATTTTAATAGAAAGTCTAAAAGAAAAACTTAATTTATCCGATGTTAATTCAAATGAATCAAAAGTTCAAATTGCCAACTATATTTATAAGAATTACATAACTGAAGGCTATTGTTTTCAAGGAATAAATGGTTTATATAAGCAAGATGTTTTAAAATATGGTTTAACTACTGAATTTTCAAATAATAATGCTGATATACTAAAAGAAATTGATGAAATTTTTGAAAAACATGGACTTGAAAAAATATTTTTAAGTAAACTTGAAGAAACAGCAGATGCACCTTATTATTATTTGACAGATGATATGGAAACTGCTTATCATTATTCATATCATAATCCAGAATATTTTTCGTATTTTGTTGCAACAGGAAATAATATGACAGATGCAGAATATGATAAAATGGCTTATTATATGAGAAATTATGAATCATGTAAAAATAATTTACAAAAGTTATGCTCAAATTATTTATTAGACACTGAGGAAACGAAAAAGGTTATTGAATGTTATGATAGATTATGGAACCAAATAGTTGTTGAGAATAAACCAAATGATATAGTAATGATTCAGAGAAAATTGGTAAATTGTGATAATGTTTCATTTGATTTGAATATGGGTATGAATATTAATGAAATAGTTACTAAATTGTTATCATCAACTCATCAAACGAATATTCAATATGATAAAATTCCGGCTGAAAAGATTGATGTTGTTGATGTTCCACAATTATCCAAATTGTATAAAAAGGGAGAAATGACAAAAGAACAAACAAGAAAATATATAAAATTAGAAAATGGTCAAAAATATTTTTATGATATTTTAATTCATGCCGATGTCGTTGATTATGATTGCTTAACTATTGATAATACAGAAAAACCAACATTAGAGACATTAGGTACAATAGATGATAAATCAGTTGATATTATTCATTGTAATTCTAATTTAACAAATAATCCAATTTTATCTAATGAATTTTCTTCATATCAAGATATTGAGATGATGATTGCAGTAAATGGTATTGCCAACAGTGAAGACGGTAAAAAATTATTAAAACAGGCAAGAGAAAAATATTCACCAAAATATATGAGTGATTACTATTTTCATTTATGTGATTTATGTTGCAAAATTGCTTCTGATGAAAAATATGATCCTCAAATTCGTGTTTCTTGCATTTATAGAATGGCAAAGGATTTGTATCCAAAGGCAATGTTAATGAAGCAAACAAATAATTATCCACAGTTTGTTTCTGAAGAGACAAAAATGTATTCATACATGGATTATAGGATTTTAAAACAATTCGGAACTATTGAGAAAATTAGAAATGGAAAAAGTGGTGATAACTCATCAATTGAAGCATTAACAGCATTCTTTAAAGATAAGGTTTCACCCAATGTTGATTTACAATTTTCACAAGAATTTAATAATCAGATGGAACGATTAAATTTTAGTTATCGTGAGGATAAGAGTAAAAATCAAGAACAAAATATTGAACAAAAATCATCAAATCAACAATTGAATATATCAAAAGGTCCTGAAGTAAAATCATTTTCATGGACAAGCAAATCCGAAACAATGATTTATAGTAAAATTAAACAAAAAAATCAAATGATTAAGCAACAAAAAGCACAACAAAAACAAATGAATAAGTCAAAAGTAAAAACATTAACACCATCTAGCCAAGGTGGAAATGGTAGTAAGGGTTATACTAATGTCGTATTACTTTCACTAATAGTAAGTTTCGTTGCAGGGGCATTATTTATAGTCATGTATATGACGTTAAATAAATAAAGGAGTAAACTATGAATAGTGATTTAAATGTAAAAATACTTGAATCTTATGTTGAAATAGATAAAGTACATGATGAAATAAATAATAAAATTTTTAAAATTATTACACAAGCAAGTGAACTAGTAGAATTATCTGATGATGATTATCAAATAGAAAGAACTTTAAAATTAAATAAAATTTCTTTAAAAGGGTATGTTTT
>RKAN01000054.1 GCA_014845975.1 bacterium
ATATAGTTCATCTAAGGCATTATTTACTGTTTTATCTTGGTATATTACATTTTTGGATGATATTGTAGTTGCTGCAATGACCCCTATTGCTCCAAATATCATTCCACCGATTATTATTTCTATAATTATCTTTTTCATTTCTTACATCTCCTCATATTTTTATTATTTTCTTTTTTATATTTTCTATCCTCTAATTTTATTTTAGACTATTTAAGTCTTAAAGTCAATTAAAAAAGAGGGTTTGTACCCCCCCCGTTTGCTTTTGACAAACTTGATTTTTTGCCACTTACAAACTATATTATTATTAACTTATGCTGTATTCTACTTTATTTACCTTAGATAAATCAACATCTATAGCAGCATTAATTTCTCTTACATCTCCACTATCAATTGGTCCATTTAATGATTTCGTAAGAGATAACACATTCACATCATCTTGATAAAGAGTGAATGTTACATTAGATGCATTATTTGAAACTTCTCCATTGTTCACTACTTCAAAATAAATATGACTAACGTTTTGTTCATCTATCACAATGTTAAAACTCTCAAAACTAAGATCATTTACCGTTTGATCTTCTATGACAATAGCTTGTTTTTCTTCTTTTTTAGGTTTTTCTTCCTGTTGCTTTTTCTCTCCACAACCAGTTAATGTGAATAATAATATAAAACAAGTAAAATATAAAGCAATTTTCTTCATAATTATTCTCCTCTACTATTACAATATCATATTATCTTTTATTTTTCAATCAAATAATCCTATATAGTACTTTTTCTTTCCTCTTCTAATTACAACTACTTTATTTTCGATAGCTAATTCTCTTGTTACTATTTTATTTTCTTCTGAGATTTTTTCTCCATTAACACTAATAGATCCAGCTTGAATCAATTCTCTAGCTTCTCTCTTACTAGAAGCAATATGATTATTTACTAGAATATCAATCAATGATAATTCTTCCATTTGAAAATTTGGAACATCTTTAAATCCATCTTTGATTTCATCTAAGGACAATTCTTTAATATTTCCTCTAAATAAGGCATCGCTAATTTTAACTGCTTTTTCATATTCTTCTTTACCATGTAAGAATGTAATAATTCCTTTAGCCAAAGCTTTTTGAGCTAAATGAAGTTCTGGTTTTTCTTGATGTTGCTTTTCAATTTCTTCAATTTCTTCTTTTGTTAAAAATGTATAAATTTTTAGATAGTCGATTACTTTTTCATCTTCTGCATTAATTAAAAATTGATAAATTTCGTAACTAGACGTTTTTGTTTTATCTAACCATAAAGCATTTCCTTCTGATTTTCCAAATTTTTTACCTGTTGAATCTGTTACTAAGGGCATTGTAAAGGCATAGGCCTCTTTTCCAAGTTTTTTCTTGATTAAATCTACACCTGCTGTAATATTACCCCATTGATCTGATCCTGCCACTTGCAATGTGCAATTTTTAGTTTCATATAAATGTAAGAAATCTAAAGCTTGCATAATCATATAGGAAAATTCAGTATAAGTAATTCCTGTCTCTAGCCTTCTTCTAATAATATCCTTATCTAACATATAATTAATATTAAAATATTTTCCATAGTCTCTTAAAAAATCAATAAAATTAATATCCTTGGACCAGTCATAATTGTTAACAACTTCAAATCCAAATAATTCTTTTACTTGTTTTGTTAAACACTCAATATTATGTTCAACTTCTTCTACAGTTTTCATTTCTCTTTCTGCTGTAGGTCTAGGATCTCCTATTCTACCAGTTGCTCCACCAATTAGTAAGATTGGATGATGTCCCGCATTTGCTAGTCTTTTAGAAATTAAAAAACTTGATAAATGACCAATATGTAAGGAATCGGCAGTAGGATCAGTTCCTATATAAAAAGTCATCCCACCATTATTTAATTTTTCTTCTAATTCAGGACTTGTTACATCTTTAATAAGTCCTCTCCATTTTAATTCATCGTATAATTTCATTCGTGTTCCTCCTCGCAATGATGGTTTATAATTTCAACTCCACTACTTGTTCCTATTCTAGAAACACCTTTTTCGATATATTCTACTACTTGATGATAATCCTTAATTCCACCACTTGCTTTTATTTCTAATAAATCGTTTTTATTTTCATTAATAATATCAATATCTTCTAAAGAAGCTCCTCTTGTTCCAAAACCAGTAGATGTTTTAATAAACTCTACAAATGTTTCATTACAAATTTCAGTCATTTTTTTTATTTCTTCTTTTGTTAAATAGCATGTTTCTATAATTACTTTTAATGGTTTTCCATCACAAGAATAATGAACTTCTTCGATTTCCTTTTTTACATATTCGAAATCACCATCTTTGATAGCTCCTATATTTGCTACCATATCAATTTCAGTAGCACCTTTTTCAATCGCATCAATTGCTTCATAAACTTTTGTTTCAATTGTATTTGCCCCTAATGGAAAGCCAACTACTGTTACTATTTCAATATTTGTACCATTTAATAAATCTTTTACGAAAGGTACATAATGTGGATTTACAACAACTGCTTGAAATCCATAATCAATTGCTTCTTGGCATAATTTTCGAATATCCTCTTCTTTTGCATATGCTTTTAAGTTTGTATGTTCTATATATTTATTAATTTCCATTGATATCCCTCTTTCTAATAAAAAAATCACTATGTATAAGGACGAGTTTAACCCGCGGTACCACCTTATTTCATAATGATATATGCTCTTAAATTCTTAACGTGAATCTCCGTTTTAACTCGAAAGTATGTAATTCTTTGTTTCTATTTGATTTGTTTTCACCAACCACAAATTCTCTAATTACCATATTACAAATACTATTACTTTGTCTTTGCTAAATTTATCTTTTGTATTAATAATTCTTCAAATTTTAAATTTGATTTTTTTTCAGATTGTTTTTTTTCTAATTTAAATTTCTGATTTTTACTATGTGAAAGATCACCTGATTCACATTTATAAACTGGCTCTACAAAATTTATATCACCATATTTAGAATTAATGATCATTTTCTTCCTCATGTATTTCTTTAATTTTATCTTCTATTTTTTTACCATATTCAATAGATTCATCATAAACGAATTCTAACTCGGGAATATGTCTTATATCAATTCGATCCATCAATTCTCTTCTAATAAATCCAGAAGCATTTTTGATTTCTTTTTTGATTTCTTCTCTATTACTGTCATCTAAAGAAGTATAATACACTTTTGCATAACTTAAATCATTTGTTACTCTACAGTCTGTAATTGTTACAAATTTTAAATCATGGTTTTTTACTTCGGTTGCTAGAATATAGCTAATTTCTTTTGCCATTTGACTAGAAATTCTATCTATTTTAATACTCATATTCTCACCTCGTAATGATATTATATAATAAATAAACTAATTAGTAAATACAATTTTTTTGATTATTATCTATAGTAAACGCTTACTTTAGAAGAAGCTGTAGCATTTTCTGAACCAAGCATTAAAAGATTTAAAAAAATTGAAGATTCTGTTGCAGTTATTGTCGCTAATGCACTAGCTCCTGACGAATCCTTATAGTATCCTTCACGATAATGCTTAGCAGATGAACTCAATTGAGCCCTTGACAAATTAATTGAAAAATAATTAACCTCATTTTCTATATCAACTATTATTTCATTATAAGAGTCAGGCAATTGGATTTTTGTATTTCCTGTTACTGTTTTTAAAAATTTCCAACTAAAAGAACTATTTAAACTACTAACAGCTCCTGTTATAGTCCCACCGATACTGGAAATATCACTAGTACCTATTTGAGATTTCAAATTATTAATCTCATTCAATAAATATTCATAGTTATTATCACTCTCAACAGCATTTACAGCATCTACTTTCAATTCGTCTAGAATTGTTTTTCTATTTTGTAAATTAAATAACATCATAGAAATAAATACTAAAAACATAATTAGTATTGTATATAAAATACCTGTTATAGCAAACCCTTTATTATTCATATTATCACCTATTTTAACTATATTAAGTATATAATATTTAAAAAATATAGTCAATTATAGAAGAAAAAAAGAAAGAATTATCTTTCTTTTTCAACCATTTCATATCCTTCAATGATATCTCCAACTTTAATATCACTATAATTTTCAATTGTAATACCACATTCTAATCCTTTTTTAACTTCCTTTACAGAATCTTTTTCTCTTTGAATAGAATTAATATTACCATCATATATTACAATACCATCACGGATAATTCTTGCTTTGCTATCTCTTTTAATAGCACCATCTGTAACATAAGATCCCGCAATAATACCAACTTTAGAAAATTTAAATAATTGTCTTACTTCTGCAGTACCAGTTACTTTTTCTTCATAAATTGGTTCTAACATACCTTTCATGGCGGCTTCTATTTCTTCTACCGCTTTATAAATAATATCATAAAGTCTGATTTCTACTCCATTTTCTTTTGCATAATCTCTAATAGAATTTGTTGGCCTTACATTAAATCCAATAATAATAGCATTAGAAGCTTTCGCTAAAACAATATCACTTTCTGTTATTGCTCCAACACTACTTCTGATTACTTTTACTCTAACATCCTCAACTTCTATTTTCTCTAAAGAGTTTTTAACAGCTTCACTAGAGCCATTTACATCAGCCTTAATAATGACATTGATTTCTCTTAATCCTTCATTAATCTTAGCAAATAGATCATCTAAAGTAACAGCCTCACTACTCTTATTATCTCTTAATTTTTGAGCAGTTTTTCTTTGTTCTCCAATACTTCTAGCTTGTTTTTCAGACTCAAAAGCCATAAATTTATCTCCAGCTTGAGGAGTATCGTTAAGACCTGTAATTTCTACTGGTGTAGATGGAGTTGCCTCCATAATTTCTTCACCCTTATCATTTTTTAAAGTTCTTACTTTTCCATAAGAAGTTCCAACAACAATTGGATCTCCTAATCTTAAAGTACCATTTTGAATTAATAGAGTAACAATTGGTCCAACATGTTTATCTAATCTTGATTCAATAACAGTTCCCATAGCATAACGATTTGGATTTGCTTTATATTCATTCATTTCAGCAACTAATAAAATATTTTCTAATAATTCTTCAATTCCAGTTCCATTCATTGCAGAAATCTGATTATAGATAGTATCTCCACCCCATGTATCAGGAGTAAGTCCATATTCTGTAAGTTCTGTCATAACACGTTCTGGATTTGCACCTGGCTTATCAATTTTATTAATAGCAACCATAATAGGAACTCCAGCAGCTTTTGCATGATCAATAGCTTCTTTGGTTTGAGGCATAACACCATCATCTGCAGCAACAATAATAATTACAATATCTGTAATACTAGCTCCTCTTGCACGCATTTCTGTAAATGCAGCATGTCCTGGTGTATCAATAAATGTGATAGGTTTTCCATTATACTTTATTTGATAAGCACTAATTGCTTGAGTAATTCCACCAGCTTCTCCTGCAACTACATTTGTTTTTCGAATTGTATCCAAAAGTGTTGTTTTTCCATGATCTACGTGTCCCATAATTGTAACAACAGCAGGTCTTTCTTTTAAATCTTCTTTACTATCTACAACTTCATATTCTTCAAAATTTGAAATATCTGTTTGTTCTTCTCTTTTTAACTCTTTATTATAATCTGAGACAATAATTTCAGCATTTTCAAAACTAATACTATTATTAATATTTGCCATAATACCTAACATAAAAAGTTTTTTAATAACTTCAGATGCACTTACATTTAATCGCTCAGATAATTCTTTAATTGTCATATTGTCTTTATATAAAACAACATGTTCATCGAAAGTATTTTCATTAGACATTAATTTTTCTTTATTTTTATACATCTCTTTTTTCTTACCAGCTAAAGCATCTTTTTGTTTTAATAAGTTTTGGATATTTTTTTTCTTTTGTTTTTTCTTATTAGTTCCATTTTCAATATTAATTTTTTCTTTTTTTACAAAATCTTCTGCTAAATCCTCAGCTAAATCTTCCAAAGCCTCTTCATCATCATATGATGCATTATCTAACATAATGATATCTTCTTCTTCAAGTAAATCTTCTTCATTATTTACTTTTATATCTAAATCCAAACACTTCTTTAAAATCTCTTCTACTGTTTTATTGACATCTAGAGCATATTCTTTTACTGTCATCATGTCAATCACCTCCTAATTATATTAATTTTTTTAATTCTTCATAAATTTGACTAGGTACTTCTACTTGTAATTGGCGATCAAGTATTTTATTTTTCTCTGCTTTTTCAATTACTTCTAAATCTAATTTTAAATAAGCACCTCTTCCATTTGCCTTTCCTGAAGCATCAATTATAACCGTTCCCTCTGGTGTTCTAACAACTCTAATTAATTCTTGCTTCGGACATCTTTCTTTCGTAATAACACAAGTTCTTAGTGGTATTTTTTTCATAAAAATCCTCCTATTCCTCGATGATGTTAATTCCCTCTTCACGAGCTTGTTCATAAGTTTTGACATCAATTTTATAATGTGTTAAACGTGCTGCTAATTTCACATTTAATCCTTTTTTACCAATTGCTAAAGAAAGATTTTCATCATTTACAATAGCAGTTGCTTCTTTTTGTTTTTCGTCTGTTACAAATACTAATACATCACGAGCTGGACTTAAAGCATTCGCAATAAATTTATTAGGATCTTTGTCATAAGGAATAATATCTATTTTTTCTCCATTTAATTCTTCAATAATTCTATTAATTCTAGCTCCTCTTTCTCCTATACAAGAACCTACTGGATCAACATTAGGATTTTCAGACATCACTGCTACTTTTGTTCTATTACCTGGATCTCTCGCAACACTATACACTAAAATAATTCCTTCATTAATTTCTGGTATTTCAAGTTCAAATAATCTTTTTACAAAACCATAATGAATTCTAGAAAGAAGAATTACTGGTCCTCTATTATTGCTATCTACTTTGGTAATATATACTTTGATAGAAGATCCCATTTTAATAGTTTCTCCTGGCATAATCTCAGTTTTAGGTAAAATTCCTTGTGCTTTTCCTAAATCGATGTAATAATTTCTTTGATCTTCCATAGCTACAAGACCTACTACCATTTCTCCTTCTTTGTCATTATATTCATTTATAATTATATTTTTCTCTGCTTCTCTAATTTTTTGTACAACAACTTGTTTTGCTGTAGAAGCTGCAACACGACCAAAATCTTTTGGTGTTACTTCTTCTTCAATTGTTTCTCCAAGCTTAATATCAGGAACTATTTTTCTAGCATCTTCTAATGTTAAATGAATTCGATCATCGAAAATAAAAGGTAATACTTCTCCGCCATCATCTTCTTCATCCTCTTCATTAATGGTAGAAAAGTCAATATCTTTAAAACTCTTATATTTTTCTTCTTCTGCTCTATCTACTACTGTTTTATAGGAATAAACTTTAATTTCTCCTGTTTCTTTATTAATATCAACTCTAACATTTGCTAAAGAATTGTAATTTTTTTTATACGCTGCTGTTAAAGCAAGTTCCATTGCCTCATAAATTGTATCTTCATCAATTCCTTTTTCTTTTACTAAAAGATCAACTGCTTTTTTTAAATCTTTACTATTCATATTAAACACATCCTTCCTCTTTTGAACAAACATCTAAAATATAATTATCTTGTAAATATTCTACATCATCTAAAATTGGATTAATTAATTTGGAAACAGTAACACAGTCTTCTACGTCAATGATTCCTTTTTTGTCAATGACAACTCTTAAGAAAAGTGTTCCATCTTCTTTTACATATTCTACATGATCTAGTATATATTTATTGTCACTTATTATCCCTTCAATCAATTTTGTTACTTTTTCTTCAACACTCATAAATACCTCCATTTAAAGGAAAGAGTGGGCTTTTTTTGCTCACTCTAAGTTCCAGTACAAATTTATTATATCATGTATTTTTTCAAAATTCAATTATTTATTTTTATATTTTAAAATTCCATGTTATAATGAACAAGGTGATTATTTATGATAAATAAACTAGTTCATTACGACTATAAAAATGCATTATTAGGATTTTTAGCAATATTTGCTTATTTCACACTATCTTCCCTTGAAGCTCTTCCTTTTTCTATTGCTCATGTAAATATCGATACAATCCCAAATTATGTAAAAATTGGTTATTTAATGATTTATGAAATTCTTACTATGTCAATTATTCTACTTATTTTTCATAAAAAAATTGAACGTGATTTTGAAGATATTTTAATTCATCATAAGGAATACTATTCTAAATATATAAAAGTTTGGTTGATAGGATTAATGGTAATGCTTCTTAGTAATTCTTTCATTATCTTCATTTTACAAAATGATATGTCTGGTAATGAAAGTGCAGTTCGATCTTTATTTCAAATTAGTCCACTTTATATTTATCTCACTTCAACATTGTATGCACCTTGTGTAGAAGAATTAGTATTTAGACAAGGAATTTGCAATATATTAGGAAGAAATAGATTATTTATTTTAGTATCTGGAATCGTATTTGGAGGACTTCACATTATCGGAAATATTCAAACAACTACTGATATATTATATTTAATTCCTTATTCTTCCTTAGGGATTGCATTTGCTTACATGCTTTATAAAACAGATAATATCTTTGTTTCTATGGGATTTCACTTTTTACATAATGGGCTTTTGGTATCACTTCAATTTTTAACTTTTTTGTACAGTTGGGGTCTTGTCATGT
>RKAN01000080.1 GCA_014845975.1 bacterium
TTTGAATATAATCTTTGCAAATTGGTATTCTGAATATTTCTTTATATTTTAATTGATTAATCATTTGTAGCAATTCCTCATTTAACCCATCTTCAAATATTTGATTTAACTTTTGACTGAATATTTGAAATTGATCTTCAAAATTTTCAAAATATACTTCATCAAAAAAATAATCATCTTTTACGAGATTATCAATTTCATTAATTAATTTTATTATTTTCATTTGATTTTCCATATTATCACCGTTCATCAATTATATCATGAATGAACTATCCTCTATTTTTCCTTAATATTATCTTCCACTTTGTAAATTAGAAATTTTAAAGTAAATATCATACCAACTATAACATCTTGTAATATTTTTTCCGTGAATACTTTCATTATATTCATTATGAAAACAAATCACAGGTATTTCTTTTGATATCATTTCAATATTTCTTGGTTTATCTTCTATCATTAAATCTATGTGATTTTCTTTGCAAATTTGTAACTTATCTTCTGGACTAAAAATGATTTTATCATAGATAATTCCATTTTTTTCTAACCAATTTAAAACAACTTTTTTGTTTTCATCATATAACATTACACTCCCCGAATGAGAAAAGTAATTACCACGAGCTGTAATGATATAAAGTTCATTACCGTCTTCTTTTAATTTTTTCATCACTTCACTTACAAAACCTCTGGGACTTACATTCCTTGAATAATCTACAAAATATTGATTCCAAAATTCATCATCCATTTCTTCGGAAACATCAAATATATCGGATACTTCATAACCTTTATGATTTTGGATAGATTTATGGTATTTTTCAAAATAAAATTTGCTACCATATTCTAATTGAAATTTTCCAACATCTGTAATAACTCCGTCAATATCAATACCAATTCTCAAATTAATGTTCCTCTTCTATTTCAAAATCTTCGGTTTCATTTTCTTCTGTTACAAGTTTACTGATTTGTTTTTCTACTGTTTTTAATTCTGTATCACATTCTTTAATCAGTTTCATAGCCTTTGTATATTTTTCAATAGATTCATCTAAATCAATTTCTCCTGTTTCAAGTTCATTAATTAGTATCTCTAATTCTTTCATTTTATCTTCAAATTTTACTTTCTTTTCCATCTAATCCTCCCACGTTTTTTACAACAACATCTAAAGTACCATCATATAATCTAATATTTAAAGAATCCTCTTTTTTGATATTTTGAATACTTGATAAGATAGTGCCATTATAATAAGTTAAACTATATCCTTTCTTTAATACTGAAATAGGATTTAATAGCTCTAATTTTTCTAAAAAGTTATTTAATTCTTTCATATAATTTTGATAAAGAATAACTGGATTATTTAAAATATAGTTGCTTTTAAATAGTTCTAATTTTGTTTTTTTTCGTTCTACACTATCTAATAACAATTTATGAATTTTTTCATTCATTAAATCTAAATCCTGTTGTTTATTTTGATATAGCAACAATGGATTTTTAATAACAAATGAATTCTTAATTGTATCTAAATATAAAGTTTGATATTTTACTTTTTTTAATATAGATTCATCTAACCTAATCTTTAATTGATTGATATTGGTCATAATATCATATTGGTTTGGAACTGCCATTTCTGCTGCCCCAGTTGGTGTTGGAGCCCTCATATCTGCTACAAAGTCAGCTATTGTGAAATCAATTTCATGACCAACTGCACTAATAATTGGTGTTTTACAAGTAAAAATTGTACGAGCCAATTCTTCATCGTTAAAGCAATTTAAATCTTCAAAAGATCCTCCACCACGTCCTACAATTAGTACATCTAAATTATATTGATCAGCTTGAAGTACTTTTTCTTTGATATCTTTGCTTGCATTTTCTCCTTGTACTAAGCAAGGAAAAAGATAGGTCTCGCATAATGGAAATCTTCTTCTGATGGTCGAAATAATATCTTTTACAGCGGCTCCTGTTTTAGCCGTTACAATTCCTACTTTTGAAGGGATTTTAGGAATTTTCTTTTTATATTTAGGATCAAATAGTCCTTCTTTTGATAGTTTTTCTTTTAATTTTTCAAAAGCTACATATAAATTTCCAATTCCATCTTCAATTAGGTCTTCTACATAAATTTGATAACTTCCAGTAGCTGGATAAACACTGATTGTACCAGTTACTAATACTTTCATTCCTTCACTTGGTAAAAAATTTAATTTTTTAGCATTACTATTAAACATAATGGCTCTTATAATACTATTTTCATCTTTGATAGAAAAATAATAATGGCCTGTTGAATGTGCCTTAAAGTTAGAAATTTCTCCTTTTAGATAAACTTTTCTTAAATTTACATCAGATTCTAATTTATATTTTATATATTTTGTTAATGCGGTTACTGTTAAATATTTGTCATTCATAAGTCACCTATTTATTATGATAAACTTTATCCAATACCCCATTAATCATATTTTTTACTTTATCATCACTATATGTTTTAGCAAGTTCAACTGCTTCATTAATACAAACAATATCAGGAGTATTTGTATATAAAAGTTCGTAAATACCAATCTCTAAAATTGCTTTATCTGTATTTCCTAATCGATCAATAGTCCATCCATCTAAATATTGATTAGCAGTTGCTACAATATCTTTTTCATAAGTAATAACACCATATACAACTTCTTTTACAAATTCATTATCAATTTCCATTACTTCATGAATTACTTCATCTACTTCATAAGGAATTTTATTATTTTTATAGACATTAATTTGGTATAAAATAGTCATTATTTTTTTTCTTAGTTCACTTCTACTTAATTGTTCCATACTAATCACCTTGAATCATTATATCATAGAAAAAAATAATTTTGTAGTTATTTTTTCTTTTTTAAAACAGGGACAGAATATTCTATTTCACTAGCAGTAATAAGTTCATCTGCGAAAGCCTTATTTTGAATACTGATTTTTTTCATTTGATTATTTTTAAAATAAAAATCTATCTTTAAAAAACTTGGAATTGTTTGCTTGTGTAGAAAAATACAATCACTCAATGTTGGCAAATGAACAGATAAGTTAGTTAATGTGGAAGTTGTTTTATAGTAATGGGAATGACCATATAAATGAACTGGAATCATAATATTGGGTTGAGGCGGATTTTTTACAATACTTAAATCGTGATGTAAACCTATTATCACATTATTCAATGATACCAAAGATAAACCATACCCTGTAATAATGAAATCATCTCTATTACAAAATAAGTTTTCTGAAATATCATAGTGATCATAGTAAAGACTATGATAATCATGATTACCAAGTAAAACAATATTTTGAATGCTAGAATCATAAGGATATATTTGATACAACTTTTCTAATTGTGCATCCACACTATATTCAGATTTTTTTCCTTCGATTAAATCTCCTAAATTAAAAATCAAATGAATATCATTTTCTGTCGCATACTGATAAACTTCCTTTAATAAATCTGGTCTTTCTTTATCGGAACCACAATGAATATCAGAAATAGCTAAAGCAGATACTTTATTTTTTTTAGAATAAATATTAAATCCTGTTCCATTTTTATCAACATTAAAAGAAAGATTTGCAATACCATCATCAAAAATATGATACTCATAATAATATCCTATTTTCTTTAGCATTTTCATATATTCTAATAATTCTTGATTATTCATATTCAATTGTTGTTTTAGTTCTTTCAAAGGAATATCTTGTTTTAATAAAAATATTAATTCGTTTAGTTTTCCCATCTAATCACCTAAGACCATTATATCAAAAAAAGCAACTTTTGTTGCTCTTATATGGTCATTAATTCTGTTTCTTTTTCTTTTGCTTTTTCATCTACAATTTTATTATACTTGTTAATCAATTCTTGGACATCATCTTGACCATTTTTAATTTCATCTTCTGGCACTTCTAATTTCTTAATTTCATTATTCGCATCTTGTCTAATATTTCTTAGTGCGATTTTAGCCTCTTCAGCAACACTCTTTGCTTGTTTTACATATTCTCTTCTAGTTTCTTCTGTTAAAGCCGGAATATTTAATATGATTACTTCACCATTATTATTTGGAGTAAGTCCAATATTTGCTTCATAAATAGCCTTTTCAATTGCACTAATTGTAGAACGATCATAAGGCTTAATAGCAAGTTGTCTAGCCTCTGGTATAGAAATTGTAGCAAGTCCTTTTAATGGAGTATCTACACCATAATAAGAAACTGTAATTCCATCCAAAATAGCAGGATTAGCTCTACCAGCTCTAATATTTAATAGTCTCTTTTCTAAATTAGAAATGGTACTATTCATTTTTTCTTCTGTTTCTAATAAAATTTCATCCATCCATATCTCTCCCTTGTTAATATTATAATATAGTGTCCTTGAATATTCAAGTCATTTGTTTTGTCTTTTGATGGAAATAATTTTCTAAACTGTCTAAAATATTGTTTGTTGCTGATTCAGCCATTTTTGTATCATAATAAAATAGTTTCCCTAATGGATTCACACATCCTCTTTCTATATCTTCCTCATAGTAGGTAAATGTCCCAGTTCTTTTTAATAGAGTAATCAATTCTTCCTTGTTATAACAATATTTCGAAAAAAAGTATTGGTCATATAATTCTTTTGCTGTAACCACTTTCATAGCTGGGTCATAAACAATACCATCTTTTTCTAACCAAGAATGATAAAGTGGATCGTTTTTCTTTTGAAATTTATATCCTCCCTGTATTAAATTCCAACTAGGATCAGAAAGACAAAAAAGACTGGAAAGAATATGACAACCACACTTAGAGTTTTTATGATAATCAAAATTATGATTTTGAAAAAAATCATACATAAATAAATCTAATTGTTCTGTAAGATTCATAATATTTTCAATCATATTCTTTGAAATTATCTCATGAAAGCCTATATCATCTTCTTTGAAAAAAATTTTATTTTTTCCTAAAAAATATTCTCTTAGCTGAGAAAAATTTTCAAAATTTAATTGTTCAGAATTATTTTTTCTCATAAATTCTCCTATTATAAAAATTTGAAAAAAAACAACCTTAGTTGTTTTTATCCATTAATTTGTTTTGCTACTTCTTCAGCAAAGTTTTCTTCTTTTTTCTCAATTCCTTCGCCTACTTCATAACGAACCATAGTAACGATACTTCCACCATTTTTAGCAACATATTCTCCTACAGTTTCTTTATTTTCAGCTTTTACGAAAATTTGATTTTCTAGACATACTTCTTCATAGTATTTTTTCACTTTACCAATTAGAATTTGTTCAATTCTATCCTCTGGTTTTCCTTCATTTACAAGTTGTTCTCTCATAATTTCTTTTTCTTTTTCAAGAACTTCAGTTGGAACTTCGCTTGATTTTGTATAAAGGGGACGCATTGCTGCAGCATGCATAGAAACTTCTCTAGCAACTTCGCTTGAAGCATTTTCTACCAATGTCAATACAGCGATTTTACCACCCATATGAATATATTCTCCAAATGATTCATTATCATTTTTTGATAGTTTTGTAAATCTTCTTAAAGATAATTTTTCACCAATTGTTGCTGTTTTAGAAACAATTAATTCATTTACAGTAGAACCATCTTCTGTTTTTACTTCTAGTAATTCTTCTACTGTTTTTGCATCACTAGCAATAATTGCTTTTAAAATAGATTGTACTAGTGATTTAAATTCTTCATTTTTAGCAACAAAATCTGTTTCAGAGTTAACTTCCACAATTGCAGCTTCATTACCATCTACTAAAATTGATGATAATCCTTCAGCAGCAATTCTATCAGCTTTTTTTGCAGCTTTTGAAATGCCTTTTTCTCTTAACCAATCAATTGCAGCTTCAATATCTGCATTAGTAGCTTCTAATGCTTTTTTACAATCAAGCATTCCAGCTCCAGTTTTTTCTCTTAATTCTTTTACTAAACTTGCAGTTACCATAAATTTCCTCCTATACACGGAAAGATGATTTTTTCAATCATCTTTCTTTTATTTTAAAGCTTCTAAAAGTTCTGCTTTTTTCATTGTTGAGTATCCCTTAACTTCTTTAGACTTTGCTAAATCTCTAAGTTCAGCAACTGTTAATTTTGTTAAATCCTTGGCTTCTTCTTTTTTAGGACTTTCTTCTTGTCTTTTTTCTGTTTTAGGGTTTTCTTTTGATTCATTTTTTGAGAAAGATTTTTTATTCTTATTATCGAAATTTCTTTTACCATCGAATTTTCTATCAAAGTTTCTTCTTGGACGGTCTTCTCTTCTTTTTACTGTTTCTAAAGCTCTTTCCATGATATTTTCATCATTTTTTTCTTCTGCTTTTATGTATTCAACAATTTTACCACCATTTGCTTCAACGATAGCATTTGCCATAACACCTGTAATTAATTTTACAGCTCTAATAGCATCATCATTTGCTGGAATTACATAATCAACCATGTCTGGATCACAGTTTGTATCTACAATTCCAAATACTGGAATATGTAATCTTCTTGCTTCTCTAATTGCGATTTCTTCTTTTGAAGGATCGACAATATATAAAGCTTGAGGTAATTTTGTCATTTCACGAATACCACATAATAATTTATTTAATTTATCATATTCTTTTTTAAGACCGATTACTTCTTTTTTAGGTAATTTATCAAATGTACCATCTTGTTCCATTTTTTCGATTTCTTCTAATCTTTTTACTCTTCTTCTAATAGTACGGAAGTTTGTTAATGTTCCTCCTAACCATCTTTCAGATACATAGTAAGAATTAGAACGTAATGCTTCTTCTTTTACTGCTTCACTAGCTTGTTTTCTAGTTCCAACGAATAAAACCTTTCCACCATTTGCAGCAATTTCTTTTAAAGCACTGTATGCTTCTTCGATTTTCTTTGCTGTTTTTTGTAAATCAATAATATAAATATCATCTCTACTAGAGAAAATGTACTCTTTCATTTTAGGATTCCATCTTTTAGTTTGATGACCAAAGTGAACTCCTGATTCTAATAAATAACTCATTGACACTACTGCCATAATATTCTCCTCCTTTTGTTCAATCTTCCATTATTTCTAACTTACACCACCCATAGGCACTAGGCATAAGAATTCATAATGTGTCTATTTGAAAAAGCCAAATGTATTATAACATAATATTTTATCATTTTACAAGATATTTTTCTTTATTTTAAGCCTTTTTCGTAAGTATGAATCAAATAATTTTTATGATTGCATCTTTCATAGCAATAGGATATACAAAACAAACAGGAACCTAAAAGTGCTACTATCATATCTTTCATGGTATCTGTCACTCCTGTTTCAATTACCTTTTGGGCATCTTTTCCAAAAATTTGATCACAAGTAAATTCAAAAATTTCCCATGAGACAGCTACTAAAGATGACATTCCTAAAACAAATAAAATATCAAACAGTAAATTTGTTTTAATTTTGTTTCTTTTTAAAAAGCCAAAGGCAAAGATAGATACAACAATACCAGATAAAAAGTGTGTAAGGGTATCAAAGAAATATATTTTATTATAAAGTTCAACGATAGAGCCTAAAAAATGTGCCAAATAAACAAATAGAATATAAATAAATTCTCCATCATCACTGATTTTAATTTCTAATTTTCTTAAAAATGTTGGAATTAATAAAACGGGTATAAAACTAATTCGTATTAATATTTCATAGATTTCTCTTGTGCCAAAAGTATAACAGATACTAAGAAGGCAACCTATTAAAATTAAGATTTTATTCCATTTCTTCATTTGTCAATTTCTCCACTTCTACTTTATTAATCGAATCAAATCGTTTTGTAATTTTTTCTGTTGTTGTATGAATTTCTTTAACATCTTTTCCAACTGTTTCAATACTTCTAGATAATTTATCCCAACGATCTTTGTAACGTTTAAATTCTTCATCTAATAGTTTTAATTCTTTATGAATAACTCTGGCATATTTATCTCGTTCTATATTCATCATAATAACTTGAATTGTTGTAAGTGTACTAATTAGTGTAGTTGGACTAGTTAACCATACTCTTTTTTTATAAGCATATTCAATTAGATCTTGATGATATGCATTAATTTCTGCAAAAATAGCCTCAGCAGGTAAAAATAAAATAGCTTGGTCTGAAGTAACTCCTGGAATAATATATTTAGAAGCAATGGCATCAATATGTTTTTTTACATCATTTTTGAATAATTTTGTCGCACTTTCTCTTTCTAAAGTAGATAATTTTTTATCAACCATTCTGGTATAATTTTCTAAAGGAAATTTAGAATCGATACCAATTAGTCCCAGTGGTTCTGGAGCAAATAAAGCACAATCTACAATTGTACCATTAGAAAATGGATATTGAAGTTGATAAATTTTTTTGTTATTTTCTCCAAAAACATTTTCCATAATATTTTTTAAATTGATTTCTCCATAAATTCCTCTCGTTTTTTTATCGGTTAATACACTTTGTAAAGAAACAATGTCACTAGATAAGGTATCAATCTTTTTTTGTGCTTCATCAATTTTTGAAAGTCTTTCTAATACATTTGTAAATGTTTTATTGGTTTTTTCAAAATTTTGATCTAATCTTTCATTTACAGTATCATTAATGTGTCTTAAACTATTTTCAATTCTTTCATTTAGTTTAGTAAAATCTTCATTTAATTCTCTTATCAATGTATTTTTAAATTCACCAAATTCTTTAATAATATTTGTTTCTAGTCTACCAAT
>RKAN01000040.1 GCA_014845975.1 bacterium
CAATAGCAATCAATAAACTGATTAAAAATCTCCAAAGTTTCTTTAACCATTCTGTATAAGAAACATCAAAATATATAAGTCCTGCTACCAATAATACACTAGTTGGAGTAATAAATTGTATAAGACCAAATATTGTTTGTGTAATCATTCCGATTAATGATGTATCTGTATAAAGAGCTGTTATTGGTGCATATAATGCGCTTAAAAGATATGGAAAATCGTTAAATAAGAAACTACCAATTGCTGTTACAAATGACATCTTAAAAATATTTAAATTGCTAGATGTTCCTAAAATAGAGTTTGTCATTGTGTTATAAATTGTATATCCATTTGAATTCGTATTCATAAGTAAGAAAATTACACTTGCCAAAATAGTAGCTAAAGCGACAGGTAACATCTTTTTCGCACCATCTATAAAAGCAGATATTATTTCACTAAATGTTAAATGATATAATTTTCCAATAATGAAACTGTTAATAATTAATACCAAACAAATTTCGTAATTTGTCCATGCTCCAAGTGCTGGAAGTGTTCCTAATAAATTACCAAATAAGGTATATCCTCCAATTTTGAAACCACTAACAGAAGTTAATAAATTGTCAAAAAATTTTATATTGAATAACTCACTCCAATTGATCATTCCTGTGAAAATCACTAAAATTGTTATAATACTAACAATTATTAGTGGAGTTGCCTTTTTATCTTTATCTAAATTTTTTTCATATAATGGAATTTCTTCTGATTTCACTTTTTCTAATTTAGCTAACTTTAAAAGTGTTACAATAAATAAAGCTATTAACAAAATTAAAAATAAAATACGAATTAGAATAGAATCGTTAATATTTTTTGTTAAATAAGAGATATATCCTGCTACATTAAATCCATAAGTAGAAGCCATATTTCCAATTAAAATTCCACCAATAGTTGCAAATAAACTAGTAAATTTATTATATCCTGCTAGTAATAATATGCTTGCAGCAAAAGGAACTAAAATAAACAAAGGTAAATTTAATGATGTTAACGAAGAAAAAATTGTAAAAATTAAAGCGATTACAACTAATGTAACTTTTTCATTTCCTTTTTGTTTTTGTACAATAGAATTTAAAAAATTAGAATATGCTCCTGTTTTATTTAAAATTCCATAAAATCCACCAATACAAAGGAACACTAAAGCGGACAAAATAAATACGGAACTTGTTATAGTTACAAGCGGATATGTAATCATATCAAATAAACCAACTGGTTCTATAGCATCCTTTACATAACTACCACTACTAAAATATCCTGTTGGAATTACCCAACTCAAAAATATGTAAATCATAAACACAATAAGTAATGCTTTGAACAAACTATTTTTTTTCATTTTTTAACCTCCTCGTACATTATAACAAAATCATTATTTTTTATAAAGTTTTTTCTTGTTTTTTCACCATTTTTTCATTTTCTATATTATAATATATTTTATTGGATGTGATAATATGAACAATTTTAAATATTCAAATAGCAATAAACGATATCATACTTTAGATTATTTTTATAAAAACAAATTTCATTCAAAAGTTTTTAAAGTTAGTTTAAATGCAGGGTTTAGTTGTCCTAATATTGATGGAACAGTTGGAATTGGTGGTTGTATTTACTGCTCTTCTTCAGGAAGTGGTGAATTTGCTGGGAATATAAAGGATGATTTAATTACACAATTTGAACAAGTGAAAAATATGATTTCTAAAAAATGGCCAAATAGTAAATATATAGGTTATTTTCAAGCTCATACAAATACTTATGCTCCTTTAGAAATTTTAAAAAATTACTATGAAACAATTTTAAAATTAGATAATGTAGTTGGATTAAATATTGCAACAAGACCAGATAGCATCAGTTTAGAATGTATGGATTATTTAGAAACCTTAAGTAAAAAAACTTATTTAACGATAGAATTGGGTCTTCAAACCATTCATGAAAGTACTTCTAAATTTATTAATCGTTGTCATTCTCTAGAATGCTTTGAAAACTGTGTAAAAGAACTTAGAAAAAGAAATATCAATGTAGTAGTTCATATTATTAATGGACTACCTTATGAAACAAAAGAAATGATGATTGAAACGGTAAAATATTTAAATCATTTAGATATTCAAGGTATTAAAATTCATATGCTATCTATTTTGAAAGATACAAAATTAAATCTCATCTATAAAGAAAAACCTTTTCATATTTTAACAAGAGATGAATATGTTGATATTGTTTGTACAGAACTTGAATATTTAAGGCCTGAAATTGTAATTAATAGAATTACTGGTGATCCTAAAAAAGAAGATTTAGTAGAACCAGATTGGTTAATAAAAAAATTCTGCGTCA
The DNA here is from genome assembly GCA_014845975.1 of bacterium. GTDB lineage: Bacteria > Bacillota_I > Bacilli_A > RF39 > UBA660 > CAJOJO01. The sequence goes on from RKAN01000040.1 coordinate 2,353, forward strand.
TGAATGAAATTGATAAAGAAATGGTAAAAAGAAATATTTATCAAGGCGATAAGCTATATTATAAATGAGCTTTAAATCGATAATTGATTTATTATTTCCTACTACATGCTAAAACGAGAAGTTTTCTACCTCTCGTTTTCTTTTAGTAAACTGAAAATTTTGTCTATTACAAACTATATTATCTTATAACTTTCTATTTCTTCCTTTGTTAACCCCGTAATATCTATAATATCTTCTATACTCATATGTTTGTTTAATAAAGTTTTTGCAATTTCAAGTTTTTCTTTTTTCATTCCTTGGTTAATTCCAATATTAATTCCTTCTTGAGTAGCACGGTAAAGTTGAGTATTTTTTATCATTTGTTCATCTTTTTCTTTTTGAAATAGTTTTTTATCTATTTTATAAATTTCTTTAAGAAATAACATTTTTCGAAATTATTTATAAGTGAGAATGCATATTTATCAATAATAATTACCATTTTTAAACTTAAAATGTAATTTCTTGAAAAACATTATAAGTATTAAAGAAATTATCGTTAAAAATCATTTAGTACCAAAAAATTCTTTCAAAACAAATCCTAGTTCATATTTTTTAGTTTGTCATAATATCAATATCAACAGCACCATCAATTCCATCTACTTTTCCATTTTCACAAATCTGCCAGATTTTATAATTTCCTTGATAAGTTGTATTAGTTGTATAATGTGCTAGCCAAATATCATATTTTGTTTTCATCCACACATTTTCTAAATATGTCTTGCTACTATATAACATTCCTTGATATCCTGCTTCTTCAATCACTTTTAAAAATTCTTCTGCCATACTAGTTAGTCCAAAAAAACTCAAATGATATTCATTAAAATTTGCCCATTCTTCCCAATCAAAAGCAATCGGTAAATCAATCTTATATTTTTTTATTTGCTTTAATACCCATTTAGCATCTCTTCTAGCATGTTCTAAAGAATCTGCATAAGAATAAAAATAAATTCCTGCTTGAATTCCATACTTATTAGCATTTTCAATATTTTGTTTAAATTTTTTATCTAAAAAATATTCACCATTAGTACCTATTGTTCCTCCTACTCGGATCATGACAAATTCAACACCTGCATTTTTTAAAGATTCAAAATCAACATCACCTTGCCAACTAGAAATATCAATTCCTATTTTTGTTTTGTCATTTTTATAATTTTCTACAATAGAATTAAAATTCGTATAAACAGGTTCAGAAGTCTCTTTGCTTGTTGATTTTACTGGTTCATATACTTTCAAGGTAAATGCTACACTTTCTTCATTACCACTTTGATCAATTGCTTTAAAAGTTAAAGGATAATCACCTACGGCATGAATATCATAATTGCCTTCAATATAACAATTCGGATGATTATCATAGTTATCACCACAAAGAATTTTTTTTGTTAAATCAATATCACTATCTTTTTGAACACGGTAAGTACTTCCTAACCAGATTAAAGGGGCAACAGTATCTACAACTTCTATTTGATAAGTATAGTTTAATTTAATTTGATCGTCATTAATAAAAGTAAAAGTTACATCTTTATTTCCTATTTTTTTAGAATCTATAACATAATCATCCACTATTTTTCCATTCATACTTTGAATAAAGTCAGATACTTTTTTTTCTGTATTAAATTCTAAAGTCAAATCATCTTTTAAGACAATTTCTATTTTTGCAGTTTTAATTCGAATATACTGATAAAGTTTAAAAATACCAAATATAGCAAGTAAACTAATAAAAGTAACCAAAACATAAATGATTATTTTCTTTTTAGTCATTTTTTAAAGTCCTTTCTAATTTGTTAATAAAGTATACTTGACCGTTTAATATTTTCTTTTTTGCATCATTTAAATTCATCCATTCAGCTCGGTCCATTTCTGGAAACTCTTTTAATATTCCACTTCCTTTTGGCCATTCTATAGAAAATTTATTACTAAAGGCTTTTGATTCTTCGAAATTGTCCTGGGCAATAAAAATGGTAACTAATTTATGATTAGCTTGTTTCTTACTACCTAAAAATTGCAAATTATCTTTTTTTACTTGAAAACTTGTTTCTTCTTGAAATTCTCTTAGTGCTGTATCAATAGATTTTTCATTTCTGCTCTCTCCTTTTGGAATAGACCAAGAACCAAACTCAACATCTTTCCAATAAGGTCCGCCCATATGACAAAGTAATACTTGAATCTCGCCTTGACTATAACGATAAACTAGTATTCCTGAACTATGTTTTAACATTTAAATAACCTCCTTTAATTCTTTTAAAAATGGCTTAAATGCTGTTGGAATCGCTTTTTCTTTTAAATTTTTTAAATCATTCCAATTCATATTATAATCATTTTTATCTAATTCAACCATATATGAAATCATATTCCATCTTTTATGAGTAAAAATATGTGTATAAGAAACCGATTTTTTAACTTTTAAAAAATGAATGTTGTTTTCTTTTAAATAATTTTCTAGTTGTTTTTTAGTAAAATGTCCTTGTATATTTGGAAATTGCCACAAGTTTTGAAGTAATCCACTTTCTTTCCTTTTTTCTAATACAAATTGATTTTTATAATAAAATAGTAATATCGTATATTCTTCTTCTTTTTTATCTTTCTTTTTATTTTTAATCGGCAATTCTAAATAAGTATCGTTTTGATAACCTTTACAAAAATCTTTTAATGGGCATTCACTGCATTTTGGAATTCCATTTGGTAAACATATTGTTTCTCCAAGTTCCATAAGGGCCTGATTAAAATCACCTGCCTCTTCTGGCATTATTTTTTGTAGTTCATTTCTTACTTTTTTTCTAATTTTTAAATCATCAACATTGTCGTAACAATTTTGTAATCTCATGTAAACTCTTAAAACATTTCCATCAATGGTTACTTCTTTTAATGAAAAACAAATTGAACCTATCGCACTAGCTGTATATTCTCCAATTCCTGGTAAAGACATGATTTGTTCAAAGGTGTTTGGAAATATTCCATCATATTCTTCCATAATCATAATAGCAGCTTTTTTTAAATTTCTAGCTCTTGTATAATACCCTAATCCTTCCCATAATTTTAATAACTCATCATCATTTATTTGAGCAAGATCTTGAATACTAGGAAGTCTTTTGATGAATCTATCATAATACCCAATTACAGCTTCAATTCTAGTTTGTTGTAACATAATTTCTGAAATCCATATATGATATGGATTTTGATCTTTTCTCCAAGGTAATTCTCTTTTATTTTGATGATACCATCTTAATAAATATAAATTCATTTGCTCCATAAAAATCACCTGACATTATTATACAAAAAAAAGAGATATTTTTAAAATTTTATCTCTTTTAGTTTATATTAATTATAAAAAGATACAATAGCGAATCCATTTATGGAACTGCCACCAGGACCTGATAAGGATATCATTATGGTTTCATAATCACTAATATCAACTATTTTAGTTGTATTAGTAATAGAATCTGTCCACGACATTGGTGGTACAGGTTCAGTATTTTTTACATAGTAAAAGGTAACAGTTGATGAATTTTCTACTTTCATATAATGATAATTTGATACATCAAAATACATATATGATGCATAACCTTGAGTCCTTATTTTAAATTCTAAATTATTGTTTGCTTTGATATTATTAATATTATTAACCATCACCTCATAAGTATCTGTTGATGTTGTTGTGACTCCTTTATTCGTAATTACGGCTGCTACTAATTCTTTTCCTGTTACTGCTTCATTATATAATTCATCTAAGGCTGTATTCACTGTTTTATTTTGATAGCTTACATTTTTAGATGATATCAAAGTTGAGTCTACTACTCCTATTGTTCCAAATATGATTTCTCCTATTATAATTCCTATTATTATATTTTTCATAGTCTCATTCCTTCCTATACAACAAAAAAAGAGAGGTTTGTACCCCCTCCCATTTGCTTTTAGCAAACTTAAAAAAATTTGCCATTTACAAACTATAATACTATTTTTTTTTGATACTTCAATCTTACCAAATATTTCAAAATAATTCAATAATATTTACCTTATTTTATCAAATTTCTCTATTTTTATTATTTCATTTAATTTTCAATACTACCGTTATTTCATCTAAATTAGAGTTTAACTCATCAATCTTTTATTACTGTGAATACAAAATATGAAAAAAATATATCTGTTTTAATAGTTAAATACAAAGTAGATATGATGCATTGTTCGCCAATGCTATCACTAATAAAATATATTTTTCTTATGGTGTTCCAGGTTACACTGGTATTGTTTCAAATGCATATGTTATTTCAAGTGAAAAGTACATAATTTGTAGTATAATTCAGTAAATTTCAATTTATACAATTATACATATTATATTTTTTTCAATAATTGCTGAAAATGTAATAATTTCAGCAAATGAAACAATATAAAAAACTATTACCAAAAACTATTTACCTTTTGGAACTATGGTTATTTGAGGCGATCCACCAAACGATATCCAATTATATCCGCTAAAATTTGCTGCACTATAATATCCATTTCCTATAATTCCTTTGTAACCATCATCCAAAAAATATCCATCAGAACCACTTCCAGAATAGCTAAATCCACTTATAGATGGGAGATAGATAGCCAGATATTGATTTCTGGATGAGATTATCGGGTTTTGAACCGCATTTGTTCCAGATCTTACACCCACGCTGTAACCAGCATTATACCCAGTTTTGTAATTAGTGCTGTTCACATTTGCTCTATTATCGGCATCTGTTACACCTTTACTATAAGCACTCGATGAACTTATTGTTCCTCCACTATAATATCCTGCTGGTACTGTATATGTTGTACTTGAACTTGGATTCCAATTTAATTTTCCTCTATTTGCCATTGTTCCTGTAATTTCTGTTCCTTTTACAATTGCTTTTTTTCCTGTTAGTATTTGGGAAGCTTCAGCATCTCCTTTAGTTTTCAATAAATTTACACTATCATATAATTCGTCAAGTGCTGTATTTACTGATTTATCTTGATAGGTCACAATTGTAGATGATACTATCGTTGATGCTAGTACTCCTACTGTACATGATATTATAATTCCTACCATAATTCCTAATATTATTTTTTTCATTATTTATTTAATCCTTTCTTACATAACAAAAAAGAAGGGTTTGTACCCCCCCCCCGTTTGCTATCGGCAAACTTGATTTTTTACCATTCACAAACTATATTATTATTTATTTTTGATACCTTAATCTTATCAAATATTTTAAAATGATTCAATAGTTTTTGTATCTATTCTGATAACTTTTCTATTTCTTCCTTTGTTAATCCAGATGTTCTAATATCATACATCTTGCATCCATGAACGTCTTTATGTATTATAAGGTAACAAGATTTCCGATTAAAGTTTACTTTTTTAATAAAATTGTAAAATGAAATTATATCACTATTTAATCATAACAGCTGCTACTGTAACTGTTGAATTATAAGTATCACTAGTTTTAAAACCTGTATTGTTAGTAAAATTAAATGTATAATCGCCTTTATCTAAACCACTAATATATGATGCTGTACCGGAAACATCATCCCATACTTTTGCAATAGGAATTGCTAAATTTTTTCGATGGAACAAAAAAGTAAATGGAGCTTCGACTGTCCAATATGGATCAGTAGATGTGATGGTGTTTGCTCCACAATGAGATACGCTAAACACTAGTAAGTAATACCCAGAAGTATCAATACTTATTGTTACAGATTTTGATTCTCCACTATTTAATCCTACAAACACATTAGCTTTTGAAATGATTTTAAAATTGTTTCCTTCGTTTAAATTAGTTAAATTCTGATTCAAACTATTAATAGAACCAGTAATTGTTGAAAAATCACTATTATGCTTACTTTCTAAATTATTCATTTTTTGATTAATTTCTGTATGATCTGTGTCAATACTACTTATATTAGTTGCCATAGTTTCATAAGTGTCCGTTGACGTTGTAGATACTCCTTTATTTGTAATAGCTGCTGCTACTAATTCTTTTCCTGTTGTTGCTTCATTATATAGTTCATCTAATGCAGTATTCACTGTTTTAGTTTGATAAGTTACATTAGTTGAAGAAATTGCTGTCGTAGCTACTACTCCTCCCAATGTAAAGACTATTCCTCCTAATATAAATCCTAATATTATCTTTTTCATTATTCATTCAATCCTTTCTGTACAACAAAAAAAGAAGGGTTTATACCCCCCCCC
>RKAN01000092.1 GCA_014845975.1 bacterium
GTATCAACAAAAACAGTCTAGAAGAAATAGAAAATTTAAAAGAAGAACTGTTAAAAATAAATGACAATTCATTAGAAGTAAGGAAAGCCAATCGATATTTAGCACAAATTGAACTTGATTTAATCAATCAAAATAAGAAGTTAAAAGAACAATTAGAACAAAATAAAAATTTAGAAGAAAAAGGAAAAGAAAAAATTAAAGTACTAGAAAAAAATAAATGATAATTTTTAAAATGATAAAAAGGATTAATTTTTTTGGAATTGGTAGTTGCTTTTGAAATTATTGTATTTTATACAATCTTAGTCCTTAAAAATAAGGATTAGCTTAAATGAAAACACCGAATCAACTTTGAAACGGTGTTTTCTTTGTAAAAATAACTTGAACAGAGAAACACTTAACAAGCAAATATCAAATGTATCTCTTTTTTAATATATGTGATAACTCACATCCATATACATTCTAATATAAATATAATGTATTGTCAAATTTATGAACTATAAAATGAAAAGCATCTTTTGAAAGATGCTCTTTTTAATTTTCAAATTGTGAATTATATAAGTCAGCATAGAAACCATTTTGTTTCATCAACTCATCATGATTTCCCTGTTCAATAATATTACCATCTTTCATCACTAAAATTAAATCTGCATTTTTAATTGTTGAAAGTCTATGAGCAATAATGAAAGAGGTTCTACCTACCGTTAATTGATCCATTGCCTTTTGAACCAACTCCTCTGTTCTAGTATCCACACTACTTGTTGCTTCATCTAGAATTAAGAATGGTGCATTTTTAACCATACCACGAGCAATTGTTAACAATTGTTTTTCACCAGCAGAAATACTATCATTATCTGTAATCTCATAATCCAATCCACCTGGTAATGATTTTACAAAATGATCTACACCAACGACTTCTAAAGCCTTCATAATTTGTTCATCTGTAATATTCTCTTTATTATACTTAATATTATCACGAATTGTTCCATTAAATAACCAAGTATCTTGAAGAACCATTATGAATAAATCATGAATATTTTCTCTAGATAAATCATGAATAGAAGTTCCATCAATTTTAATATCTCCAGAATTGATTTCATAGAACTTCATCAATAAATTTACCATTGTTGTTTTTCCAGCACCCGTTGGTCCAACTATTGCAATCTTTTGTCCTGGTTTAGCCTTCGCACTAAAGTCTTTTATAATCGTTCTATCATCATTATAACCAAATGATACATGATTAAATTCTATCTCACCTTTTACTTTACTAGAATCTAAATATTTCTTAATATCATTTTGAGGATTCATTTCTTCTTCCTCTAGAAAATCAAAGACACGTTCACTTGCGGCTGCTGTAGATTGTAAAGATGTCATTGCTTGAGCAATTTGTGATAAAGGACTTGTAAACATCCTAACATACATAATAAATGCTACAATAACACCAAATGTTGTCATATCATTCATTACCAATACTGCTCCCACTACACAAACAGCAACATATCCGAAATTTCCAATAAAGGACATAATAGGCATCATTAATCCTGATAAAAATTGACTTTTACGATTACATTCATAAACACTTTTATTATAAATATCAAATACTTTATCAGACTCTTTTTTACCATTATAAGCCTTGACTACATTTAATCCAGAATAAATTTCTTCAATATGACCATTTAATTTTCCTAATTCTTCTTGTCTAGCAATAAAGTACTTTTGAGATTTTCCTAAAATAATTGCCATAAAAATAAATCCAATTAAACTTGATACAATTGCTGTAATTGCCATAATCCAATTTGTTACAAACATCATAATAATAGATCCTACAAAAAGAGTAATGGCACTAACTAATGAAGCTAAACTTTGGTTCATAGATTGAGCAATAGTATCCACATCATTCGTTACTCTTGATAAAATATCCCCATTAGAATTTTGATCAAAATATTTTAATGGTAATTTATTAATTTTAACGGAAATACGACTTCTTAAATTTTTTGCAAATTTATTTGCTACATCAGTCATAGAAATAGACTCAATATAAGTAAATAAAGCACTAACAACATATAAAATAACAAGTAGAATTGTAATATTTTTAATTTTATTGATATTCATCGTTGGTTCTACTAATTTTTTTATACTTTTTGGCATTTCATCTACTTTTTTATAAACATCTTGAGCACTACTATCTTTATCTAAAGTTCCTAATTTTTCTAAAAAGACAAGTTGATCTTCTGTAGAAATTTCTATATTATCCATCGTAAAACTTGGAAGTAGAATTGTTTGGATGCTAGTAGGAATCTCTTTTAAAGATTTTGTTTCCTTTATTTTATCTACTTGTCTTAGCAATTCTATCTTATCTTCTGTTGTTACTAAAACACCTTCATAAGTAGATGTAGGAATTATTTTTTTAAGTACATTTTCTGGTAGACTTAATAAAGCGGACTCTGAAAAATCACCGGATGCCATAAATTGTTGAAATTGTAATTTTTCTTCTTCTGATAAATTAGAAGTTAAAATTTCCATTGCAATTTCTTCATTCAAATGAATATTTAAAATAGCAGGCATTAATTTTTTCATTTTTTCTTCTGATAGATTTGTTGTCACTTTTTCACTAATTTTTTGAAAATTTTCCGTATTCATTACTAAGCCATTTGAAATTTCATTGGTTAAATCGGATAAACGATTTGGTGTAACAAGGGATAATATAGATCCTACCACGGCTAAAATTAACGAAATATAAATTAAAATACGCCAATTCTTTAAATTATGAAATAATCTTTCAATTGCTTTCCCAAAATCTTTTGGTTTTTCAGCCACTCTTGGTCCTGGTCCTCCCATTGGAGGTTTTCTATTTTGTTCTTTCATTATTTAGTTCCTCCTCTGTAACTTGTGATAAAGCAATTTCTTTATAAACTTCACAAGATTTTAATAATTCTTCATGGGTTCCCATGCCAACACATTTTCCTTTATCTAAAACAATAATTTTATCGGCATTCATAATCGTACCAATTCTTTGAGCCACAATTAAACTTGTTGCTTTTTTTGTATATTTTTTTAATTCATGTCTTAAAATAGAATCTGTTTTATAATCTAAAGCTGAAAATGAATCATCAAAAATATAAATTTCAGGATCTCTTGCGATTGCTCTAGCAATGGCTAATCTTTGTTTTTGCCCACCTGATACATTGGTACCACCTTGTGCGATATGTGCTTGGTAAGTATCTTCCATTTTCTCTACGAATTCTGTTCCTTGAGCAACTTTTATTGCTTCTTTAATTTTCTCTTCTGTAATAGAACCTACTCCATTTTCTCCATAAGCAACATTAGAAGAAACAGTTCCATTAAATAAAACAGCTTTTTGAGGAACATACCCTATTTTATTATGTAAAAGTTCTAAATCATAATCTTTTACATTGATTCCATCAATCAATACTTCACCATCTGTTACATCATAAAATCTTGGAACCAAATTAATTAAAGTTGATTTTCCACTACCTGTTGAACCGATAAAAGCAACTGTCTCTCCTTGATTTGCTTTAAAGGAAATATTATTTAAAATATATTCTTCTGCATCTGGATATTTAAATGACACATTTTTAAATTCTACTGTTCCTGTTTCTTTTGTATCGATTTCTTTTAAAGTACCATTTTTGACACTAATATCAACATCTAATACTTCATTAATTCTTTTTGCAGATACTTCTGCTCTAGGCAACATCATAAATATCATTGCTAACATCAAAAATGCCATAATTACTTGCATTGCGTAAGACGAAAATACAATCATATCTCCAAATAAACTAATTTTATCAGCCATTCCGGCATCTTTAATTAAATAGGCTCCAACAAAGTAAATTGCAAGTGTTAAGAAATACATGACTAAATACATAACTGGAGATAAAATAGCAAATGCTTTTTGATTAAATAGTTGTTGATTCGTTAACTTCGTATTGGTTTCTTCAAATTTATCTTCTTGATACTGTTCTGCATTAAATGCTCGAATAACACGAATTCCTGTTAAATTTTCTCTAGTAACACCATTGATTTTATCAATCAATTTTTGAACAATTTTAAATCTAGGCATTACGATAATCATTAAGCAGCCAATAGTTGTAAGAAGTACTACTAAAGCAACTGCTGTAATAGCGCTCCATTGCCAACTTTTATTTAATATTTTTGTAATAGCCCAAATAGCTGTAATAGGTGCTTTAATCATCATTTGAAGTCCCATAGCAATTAACATTTGAACTTGTGTGATATCATTTGTTGTTCTTGTAATCAAACTACTTGTTGAAAACATTTTTACTTCATGCATACTTAAATTTTCTACTTTATCGAATAGTTTTTTACGAACTTTCATAGAAAATTGTGCGGCTAAATTTGCTACAAAATAGCCAACAATCATAGAGGATACTAGGCTTCCTCCGGCACAAAGTAGCATATAAATACCTTGAGTTAAAATTTCATTTAGGCTAGATCCTTCTGTTTGAACAAGTTGAGTGATTTCTGACATATAGTCAGGCATTTTTAAATCTAACCAAACTTGAAATATAATGAATAAGGCACTAATAAACATTAAAGCCCATTCTTTTTTTGTAAAATTACGAATTAATTTTAACATATTATCTTCCTTTCTAAATACTGATATTTTGTTTCATTTGATTCACCACTTTGAAAAATATTTCTAATTCTTCTTTTGGAATATCTTTACTCAATAGTTGATCAAATTGATCTGCTTTTTGTTTAAAACTACTAGTAAATTTTTTAATGTTTTCAGATATTACAATTTGTTTTAAACGGGCATCTTCTTTTGAAGTTACTCGCTCAATAAAATTATTTTTTTCCATTGTTTTAATAATACCAGAGACAGTTGACCTACGAATAGATAATTCTTTTTCAATATCTCTTTGATAAACTGGATGATCTTGATGATTAAATAAATAGTGAAGGATTTTTACTTGAACATGAGTAATATTAATTCCACTATCTAATTTAGCATCTTTCATAATTTTCCTAGCAATTAAATTATTCAGCGATTTAATTTCAAATCCAATGCTTTTTTCTTCCATAAATTTCCTCCAATTGTAAGGCAACTAACAAAATTATACTGGTCTCTTTTTTTCTTGTCAACATAAAAAGATGGTTTTCACACATCTTTCATTTTTTGGTTCATTATATCATATTGTTTATATAAATATTGGACACTATTTTCTAAGAAAAAATAATGAAGTACATAAAATATTAAGAAAATAATTAAAATAAATGTAGGGATTATATAAAGAAAATTAATACTGTTTAAAAATAAAAAGAAGATAACAAAAAGAGCATAAAATACAGTTACAATAAGGTGAATAAGTCGTTCATGTTGAAAAAAACCAATTTTAATTAAATGATTATCTATATATTTTTGATTGACAACATCATTTTTTAAAAGTTTATCGACTTCTTTGATATATTCATTTAAATATTGTTTCATTTTTCTAATTTACCTTCTCTTTCTTCTTTACTAAAAAATAATACTCGAATGACACTTAAAATTAATTCTTTGGATTCTTTATCTAATTTTCTACTAACTTGAATAAAACGAATCATACGAGATATTTTAATTTGACGAAGTTGACTACATAGAGTGATGTCACTTTTTTTAAAAATATCAAATAAGGATTCTACAAATAGTTTTCTCTGTTCATCATTATGTTTGTCTAACCAAGATAGAATTCTTTTTTCTATTTTTTTACTTTCTGGTGATAATTCTCCTTTTATAAAAACTGGGCCATAACAATTCCATGTGTTGGCATTATGCTGTAGTAATCCTTTTCCAGAACTCTTTACAACCATATATTGTTTTGGATGACGAAGTAAAAATCCAACGACACATTCACTTGGAACAAACATTTTTAATTTAGGAAGAAGTTGTTTAAATTCTTTGGATTCATATTGTTCTTTTCTAAAACCAGGGCCATCGTTATTATAAACCGTTACGATTCTTCTTTTGATATATGGTTTGGCATACATACTAGCTGTCATAGCAAGGTTACCACCCTTTGAATGTCCACCAACTAATACTTTTTTGTTTTTATATTTTATAATTTTATTAATATATGTTATCGCACACTTTTGAGCAGGGACAGGAAATTTATAAATTAATTCGAAATCTTCTTGCCAGCCAATCATAGAGTCATCTGTTCCTTCATAACCGATATATAAAGTTCCATCTGGCAATTCATAAGTTAGAGCACAAAATTGTTTTTCTTCATCTACTATTTTTTCATAATTTGATAATATGATATCTTTATATCTTTTATGATCATATATAATTTTGAAATTTTGAATGATTTGTTTAATTGGTAAGGAATAGTTTTTTAGTGTTTTAAAAGTATTCTGTTCAAAGAATTTTTTTCCTGCTTCTTTCATGGTGATAGGTTCTTTTACAATATCTTTAAAATCTAAATATACAATGGTAGAAAGTAAAATATTATCTACATCATTAAAAGGACTCTCTTCAAATGAAATATCTTTAAAATAATGGCAATAATTTTTTATGGTATCCATGTTTTTTCCTCCTTTTGAATTGTATGAACAATTTCTTCAATATAGGTATCAACTTGTTGATGTTTATAGGTAAAAATGTAAGATGGATGATAAAACGATAATAATTTCGTTTTCAAATTTAACTTTTTTAAATGATTTGTTGTGATATTTCCAAAACTAACAATTAAATCAGGATTTATCTTTTTTATTTTCTTTTTAAATTTTTGGATACAGTCGATTATTTCTTGTTCTGTTGGATAGCGAAGTCGTAGGTTTTCATCTAGAGGAGCATAATCAACTAGATTCATTAAATAACAATCGTCTTTTAATCTTGAAATAATCTCATGAACTATTTTTCCAGAATTTGTTGTAATATCAAAAGGCATTTTATTGATTTTATTAGAAAGTCCAACAAATACTATTTTCATAACTCATTAAAAAAGTCTAATATATCTTGATAAATACTTTCATGATCTACTTCATTTAAAAGTTCATGCCTTTTTTTAGGATACAATTTAGAAGTAATATTTTTATATCCTAATGATCTTAAAAAGTTTATGAGATTTTCAAATTTGTTTTTATTTTGAATCACTGGATCATCACTACCAGCAATGACCAATATTTTTAAATTTGAATTTTGAACATTCCAATTTTTCTTATTAAAAGCGTTTTTCATTAATTCATATAAATTAATAAATCCATTTGTTGTAAATATATATCCAGATAATTCATCTTGGTTATATTGATTTACTTTTTCTATATTAGAACAAATCCATTCATTTTGTATTTTATAATTTTTATTATAATTACCAAATGTCAGCTGATTTAAAAATTGACTACGATTTCTATCTCCTTTTATTTTTTTAGATATTTTTGCAAATTGAATTCCAAGTCCAGCTAATTTATTTTCTGTCGGCGGTCCACATAAAACTATTTTTTCTATTTCTTGATCGTGTTTTTTTAGATAATTTCTAGCAACCAATGTTCCCATACTATGACTAAATAAATAAACTGGCAAATTTGGATATTGTTTTTTTATGTAACTAGTCACTTGGTATAAATCATCAACAATATATTGACTATTTTCTTCATAGAAATAGCCTAAATCTTCTTTTAATTTTACACTATTTCCATGTCCTCTATGATCATGAATGACTGTGATAAAATTATTTTTTTTTAGATATTCCATAAATGGATAGTATCGTTCTTTATGTTCTGACATTCCATGAGATATCTGAACTATTCCTTTTGGGGCTTCGCATTCTAATATAGCAACTTCTAATTTTAATTGATCTCTATCTGATATGATTGTTTCTATTTTCATATGTTCTCCTTTTAAAATAAAAAGCACACTAACTACTGGAGATTAGTGCGCTATAGTGAAGTTTCCTCCAACTGAATGTAGTTTATATTATAATTTTTTTATTTCTTCTTTCGATAACCCTGTAATATCAATAATATCCTCTATATTCATATTTTTATTTAACATAGATTTTGCTATTTCTATATTTCTTTTTTGTAATCCTTGATTAATTCCTTGTTTGATTCCTTGACTAATTCCAATATTAATTCCTTCTTGAGTGGCATTATAAAGTTGAGTATTTTTGATCATTTGCTCATCTTTTTCTTTGGTTATCCAATTAATAAACATTGGATCATTATTTAATTTTTCTATCTTTTCCATATATTCTCTCACCACTTTATCTTTTGGTAATTTCTTGATATCTTTGATTTCCATATCTAACATCAACAAATATTTATTTTTTTCTATTTCTAATTCGTTTTTATCATAC
>RKAN01000096.1 GCA_014845975.1 bacterium
TCTATCCTAGAAATATTTCAAAAATATAACATAAATTTTGCCTATAATCGATTTGGTGGATATAAAATTAATTATCATGGTACTCAAATAGATTTATGGACAAATAATGATTTGTATTCTGCTATTCAATATAATGTAGATGGGCTATTTTTTTATTTAAACGATAATATATTATTATCTTTTACATTCGATGATTTTAAAAAAAATGGATTAAGATTAATTAATAAAGATAATAATATTGAAAAAGGAAGAAAAGAAAAATTAATCCAATTTGAACAAAATTTTAAGAAAATACAAAACAATAATATTAATTAAAGAATTTTCACATTCATTGGCAATAATCCATGATCATTGATTCAACATTTCATTAATACATGCAACATCACTCTCTAAATGTCTCATAGCCATTAATTCTTCATAAGCTTCTTTTTTCATGGTATGAGTATTGATGAACCCATCTATCTCATTCAATAAAAGTTACCCAAAATAATTTCAATCAATTTGAGTTTGATCTATTATATTTAACATTGGAAACATAATTTTATTTGTATAATCTTTAATACCTTCTATAAAAATATCTTGCTTATCTTTAAAATACTGATAAATAATACCTGTTTAAACCTCAGCATATTTCACAATATCTACACAAATTACATCATGATTTTCTTCGTTAAACATTAATTCAAATCCTTTTTCATTGATGTAATTTTTTTAATAGGATTTCTTACTGTTTCCATACTGTCACCTTTTCTATGTAATAAAGTATCAAAAATCAAACGATTTGAATACTATTCATTATTTCTCAAACTAGATATCATGTCTTTTTGATTGATTTTTCTAGCTAAAAAGATGGGTAACCACAAATGTTACAAATGCTGCAATAACATAGGTTTCTAAGTTTATAAAAGTAGTATGAATCAATATAATATGGATTTTTTTTCATATTATTAAAAAAAAAGAGAAAATTCTCTTTTAACGGTTTAAAACTTTATATTTCCTACTGCTAAATCGCTTAAGTAACGGATATATAATTCTAAAATATTTGCTTCTTTGATATCCTCTTTTACAGTAAGGTCAACTTGTTTTACTAATTTTCCATCTTCTTTTACATTCAATATTCCAACCTTATCGCCAACTTTAACAGGTGCTTTGATCTTATCAATTTGAGGTTCATAAGTAATTTCTCCCATTTTTTCTGTCTTTTTCATTAAAATAGAAGCATTTTCCTTTGTAATTACTGAAACTGTTTGTTTTTTGGCTTTTTCCACTTCAACTTCAGCTACAACATCTCCTTTTTTTACTAACTCAGTAGATTTATATTGCGCAAAACCATAATCTAATATTGATGAAGTCTCTGATGATCTAAGTCCATTCGTTTCTTCTCCCATAACAACAGAAATTAGTCTTAAATCATTTTTTTTAGCTGTTGCTGTTAAGCAATAACCAGCTTCTTTTGTATATCCTGTCTTTAAGCCATCTACTCCATTATAAAATCTAACTAGTTTATTTGTATTTACTAGCCAAAACTCTTTGCTAGTACCTTTTCTTAAATAATCTTCATAAATCGATGTAAATGTTAATACCTTTTCATATTTTACAAGTTCTCTAGCAATCATAGCCATATCATAAGCACTAGAATAATGATTTGCTTCATCTAATCCGTGAGGATTCTTAAAATTTGTATCCTTTAATCCTAATTCTTTTACTTTTTGATTCATCATTTTTACAAATTCATCTGTAGTTCCTGCTACAGCTTCTGCCAGGGCAACTACAGCATCATTTCCACTTGCAACAGCAACTCCTTTGAACATGTCTTCTACTTTCATTTGTTCCCCTGTCTCCAATAAAATTTGTGATCCACCCATACCAGAAGCATTACTACTAGCTGTTACCATATCATCCCAATGAATAATTCCTTTTTCTATGCTTTCTACAATTACTAACATACTCATAATTTTTGTCATAGAAGCAGGAGCTAATTTTTCATGAGAATTTTTTTCAAATAATACCTGTCCTGTAGAAGCATCTATTAAAATGGCCGATTTTGCATTCTGAGCTAATGGAATTTGATTTTCACTTGTTTCATTTTCTACTTCTTCAGCCTTTATATAAATGGGAAATAACACTAACAAACAACTCAATAATATTAAAAATTTCTTCATAACTCACCTCTATTAAAATCTATGTTTTTGATAAAAAAAAAGAATAAATATAGCATCTATTCTTAAAACTTCAAAAAAGAAGGATTACATTCTCTTAGAAGGATTCATTTGAACTAACTGATTATCAATATCGTTTAATTCTTCATTAATCTTTAAAATTCTAGTCTTAATCTTTTTTACCTCATCAAAATCGTGAAAATAAATCTTATTTAACTCAATTGCTGTTTTTACTTGTTCTAGTTCTGTAAGATATTTTCCTTTCCGAAATGTTTTATAAAACTTTGATTTTTTTTCTAATTCTTTTTGTTTTTTCAGTAATTCTTGATTTTTTTCTTGATTAATCTTCGATAAACGATTTAAAAGGACTTTATATTCAGAATGTAATTCTGACCTTTTTTGTAATAAAGTCTCTCCCATACTGTTATCCTCCTATAATAGTATATACTAATTAGTTATTAATTACTAGTCTTTTGGTTTAAAAATAAATGATAAAAAGAAGGAAATTACAATAGCTGAAATAATTCCTGAAGAAGTTAAATCAAACATTCCCATCGCAAGTCCAATGATGCCATATTCACTTGCTTTTTCTAAGGCTCCATGAATTAATAAATGGCCAAAACTTGTAATAGGAACTAAGGCTCCACCACCAGCCCATAATACAATTTTATCATATAAACTAAAGATATCTAAAAAAGCCCCTACAACTACAAATATTGTTGTAATATGACCAGCAGTAAGACTGGTATTATCTAAAATAATTTGTCCGATTAAACATACTAAACCTGCAAATAGAAAAGCATTTAAGTATATCATTCTATTACCTCCAAACTAATTGCGTGAGCAATTCCTGGAATTGTCATATGTTCATTTACCATTGCAGGAGAATGTAAAGCACCAGTTGCTACTAATAACACTTTTTTAACTTCTTTTTTTTGCATTTTTGAAAATATATAAGCGTAAGTAACTAATGGAGCACAAGCTGGTCCACTTCCTCCGGCATAAACTGGTTGATTATCAATATCAAATATCATGCATGCAGTATCATCATAATTTTTTAGATTAATTTTGTATTCTGTTAACATATATTCTTTTAAAATATCTTTTCCATATCGACCTAAATCACCACTTAAAATTAAATCATAGTAATCTGTTGTCCTTCCTGTATCTTTTAGATGTTGAAATATTGTATCAGCACAAGCTGGTGCCATAACAGCTCCCATGTTATATACATCTTTCACTCCCATATCGATTACTTTTCCAACAGTCGCACTTTCTACTTTAATTCCTTCTTTTTCATTTGTTAAATAAGCAGTTGCAGCTCCAGTTGTTGTAAAGGTTGTTGTTTTTGGTTTTGGTCCACCATATTCAACAGGGTACCTAAATTGTTTTTCTGCCCCACTATTATGAGAAGAAGCAGAGCATACAACATTTTTTATCTGTTTTGCTTCTAACATGTTAGAGGCCATCATTAATCCCTCTACACTAGTCGCACAAGCATTAAAGATTCCAAAATAGGGAATTTGTAATTGACTTGCAGCATAATTGGATGCTACTACCTGATTTAATAAATCACCCGATATAAATAGATCAATATCAGATATTTTTTTATTTGCTTTTTCTAATAAAATAGAAACAGATTCTTCAATTAGTTTTGTTTCTGCTTGTTCCCATGTTTTTGTTCCAAAGTAAAAATCTTGATAACTTTTGTCAAAATAATCTCCAAGAGGTCCCTCTTTTTCTAATTTTCCTGTTACTGTTGCCCATTTGTTAATGTAAACGTTTTGATAATAAAATGTCATATTGCCCCCTCAAACAATAATAGTCGAATAAGTCCAAATACATAAGCACTAACCACTCCAAAAATAATAACAGATCCAGCTAATTTAAACATATTTGCTCCTAATCCTGTTACCATTCCTTCTTTTCTATATTCTAGGGCAGCACTCATCATAGCATGCGCAAATCCAGTAATCGGAATAATCAAACCAGCTTTAGCAAAATTGACCAAACTATCAAAAAATCCAAAACATGTCAATAAACATCCTACAAAAATAAGTGTAATAATCATAAATGCACCTGTTTCTGTTGTTGGAATACCTAAATAATAAGAGTAAAGTTCTACTAAAAATTGACCTAGCATTCCCATAAATCCACCGATTATAAAAGCAATGATTCCATTTTTTAATCGATCTTCTTTTGGTTTATGTTTTTTTACAATTTTTTGATATTCCTTTTTTTCCATATCATCACCCATTTTTATTATGATTTTTTTTAATTTTTTTATACAAAAAAATCCAATTTATATTGGATTAAGCTACTATTTTATTTTTTAAATTATTTTTTATTTTTGTTAATGTTCTAGAAACTTGAACCTGATTTGTATTTAAAATCGAAGCAATTTCTTGTTGTGACATATTTTGTTCTATACTATAAAGTAATATTTTTTTATCTTGTTCATTTAAAGAATTCAAAGCCTCTCTCAAAGATACTAATGTTTCAATATTTACATTGCAATCTGAAATCACATCGTAAAGATTCATGTCTTTTCCCTCTTGTTTAATTGGTTCATCAATGCTTTGAGTAAGACTTGGTGTTTTTAAAGCTTCTATTACTTCTGATTCTTTTATTTCCATAAATTGCGCTATTTCTAAGGTCGTTGGTTGCCTTAAATTTTTTTGATTTAAATAATTGCTGACTTTTTCAATTTGATTTTTTAAGCGAATCATATTTCTACTAATTTTAATATTTTTATCTTCCCTTACTAATTTACACATTTCCCCTAAAATATAAGGATATGCATAGGTTGTAAATTTTACATTCTCTCTTTTATCATAGTGCTGATAAGCTTGTAAAAGCCCCATGCATCCTGCTTGATATAAATCTTCTTTATTTTTATAATGTTCAAAATTTTTAGCAATTCCATAAATATATGTTGAATATTCTAAAACGAATTCATTGGTCATAATTTCCTCCTAAATTTTTATTAATTCAAAAGCTACCAACTCATTTCTAATTTCTTTTATATAATGAAAAATACGATTTTGTTTTAGTCTTTTTTTTACCTCCTCTTTTTTTAAATTACAAATCAATGTATTTCCTTTATTTTTTTTACTTAATTCATAAATGTAATACAACATGTGAATTCCTTTTCTATCAATGTTTTCTAATTCTTCCATATTAATTACTATGTAACGAATTTGATTTTCTTTAATAATTGTATTAACATCTATTTCTAATATAGGAACTGTTTCTTTCACTAAATTTCCTATTAAACGAATGAACAATATTCCTTTCCGGTATTCTACTAATGTTTGAAGCAAGCTATCACCTTCTATGGATACTTTACCACTATAAAAATCAGTTGAATATGGATTCGACAAAATTAGAACTTTTTTTAATTCGACAAAAAAAAGAGGTCTCCCTCTTTATTAGCTTTATAAAAAAGCTATGTAATGGTTTAAATTGTGGAACTTAAAACCTTACAAACAAAGTATAGCAAACTTATTAGATAATGTCAACAAAAATGTCGAAAAAAGTAATTATTAATTTTTAGTTTGATGTTTTTCTTTATTGATATTAATTATTTTATAATCCCCTAGTTCTTTATTCTGAATCAAAGTCATTAAAAAGCTCAAGTAATCTAAAAAATTATATTTTTGATCTATATATGGTTCAACTTTTAATTTTATAAAGAAATTTGTTTTTATTTCTGTCGTTTGAATTTCCAATAATCTTTTTTCTTCTTGTTTTAATATTTGAATTTTCTTTTTATATTCTTCCTCTTGTTCAAACAAATAATCTCTATAATCTTCTATTGTAGCTGCCTCAAGATCCTGTTTCCAATCGTTTGCAATCTCTCTATCATAATCTGGGCTTTCTTCATATTTTTTCAGTTCTTGTTTTAATTCTTCTAACCTTTTTTTATAAGAGACTTTTAACAAATTTTCATCCTGTAATGTACTATTAATTTGGTTCCTTTTTTTACAAATACCATCAATATTTTTGGAAATTTGCTTCCACTCTCCCACTTTATTTTCCAAAGCTATTTTTTCAAACTCAAATCTTTTTATTTCATCACTAATATAATTTTTAAAATTTAGCTCTCCTTTTTCTAAATGATTAAAGTATTCGATTACTAATTTAGTAAGAAATAAATAAAAAACATGAAATGGAAATTCAGAAGATTTTTTTTCGAATGACTCTTCTAAAATTGGCATTATATCATCTTTTGGTCCAATGTTCTTCCATTTTTTCATGATATCTTTTCCAAATATATCCAATAATAATTCATAAACCATACTATAAAAAGGATAATTTTGTTTTGAACCAAAGCCAAATTCCATTTCTGGATATTTTAACACTTCTACTTTACTTTTTTCATCCTTTTTTTTCAAATCAATATCATAATAAGAGGCTTCTCCTTCTAACAAACAGATAGTAATCATTTCTGAAAAAGGATATTTTTTATTAATATAATAAGAATTTTTATTTTGTGTTAAGTGAACCATTTCATGATAAATGGTTCGTTCTTCATTTGCTTCTTTTGTCACTACAACTAAAGAATGATCTATGGTAGTAAAACCCAATGTACATTTAGACAAGAGAGGTGAAATATTTTCTCTTTTATTTAACTGCTTTCTCGTATTAATTCTAAATTCATCAACAGAAGAAAGCTCAGAAATTAATTGTTCAAAAAAACTTTTCTTATCTCCATTAGAATAAGAATCATACGCTTTACTTATTACACAATTAATTTTTTCCTTTACAGGATCAGAAAATGTTTTGGTTTCTAACATTTTATTCAATTTAGTCAATATTATATCTTTTTCTTGTTCCATATTTAACTCCTTAAAAATGGATTATTTTGTTTCTCTTCGCCTAAATCTGTTGAATCACCATGTCCCGGATAAATCCTAATGCGATCACTATATTCTTTTATTTTTAAAAGACTTTGATTCATTTCTTCCATATTTCCTGTTGGCATATCTGTTCTACCAATAGAATGATAAAATAAAAAATCACCTGTAAACATAAAATTATAGTCATAAAAATAAAAAGTAATAGAATCCTCTGTATGGCCTGGAGTATTGATCACTTCAAATCGAAATGGACCTATTTCATGTTTTCCTTCTGTTAAATTACTTTTATCAAATACTTGAGGGTTATAAGTTTTGACAAGTTGATCCAATGCTCCAATATGATCTGGATGACGATGAGTAATTAAAATACCTAGTATTGCATTCCCTTGAATTTGACTTTCTATAGAATAAAATTGATCACCTGGGTCAATAATTAAACAATTTCCTTGTTCTATTAAAATATAACAGTTTGTCTGTAAATAACCTACTTTAATTTTTCTAACTTCCATTATTTCATCCTTTCTAAAACTTCTTTTACTGGTCCATAAGTTTTACGATATCCTTCAATTAATCCATAATTTCGAATTGCTTCTACATGTTTTTTTGTTGGATATCCTTTATGTTGAGCAAATCCATACTGTGGATATTTTTCATCTAATTCATACATCATTTGATCACGAGTAACTTTTGCTAACACACTCGCAGCAGCTATACTAATACTTTTAATATCTCCTTTTATAATAGAATTAGTTGGAATATCTAAATTAAGTGGCATAGCATCTATTAAAACATATTCCAAGGGAATTTGCTTTCTAACCTTATCAATAGCTTCTTTCATCGCTAATTTTGTAGCTTCATAAATATTTATCTCATCAATTATTTCAGGAGAAGAGGCACCTATTCCATAAGCAATAGCATGTTCTTTTATATAATCAAAAAAAACGTTTCTTTTCTTTTCACTTAATTTTTTAGAATCAGTTAATCCTTCTAAATGAAAATCTTGAGGTAAAACACAACATGCTGCAACAACAGGTCCTACTAAGGGACCTCTACCTACCTCATCTACTCCTCCAATCAACTGAATACCTTTTTTATATAAATCTTTTTCATATCTTTTATTATCAAGACTGCATAAATAAAGATCTAGTTTTTCGATTATTTTATGATCTTTCTTTTGATTAAAACTTTTTTTTACCTCTAAACAATAATCTAAATTCATACATTGAAATTCCTCTATCATAACACTTCTTTTT
>RKAN01000076.1 GCA_014845975.1 bacterium
ACTTATTATAAAGACAAAACGATCACTACCAGTTAAGTCTTTTTCAATTGTCACTTCACAATGTTCCAAATATTGATAAGCCATTTCTTTGATTGCTTCTCCTTGTGTTTCTCCCATTTCAAAAGCAATTAAATATTGATTTTTTAAATAATTCTTTACATTCTTTAAAATTTCTTCATAAAAGTATAAACCATTATTTTTAGCGTACAAAGCTTGATGAGGCTCATTGTTTTTTACAATTTCCATAATTTCTTCTGATTCTGCAATATAAGGAGGATTAGATATGATAACATCATATTTTTTATGAAGTGGTTCTAACATATCTCCTAGATAAAATTGAATATCTACTTGATTTTTAGAGGCATTTTTTTTAGCAACATCTAAAGCTCTTTCTGATATATCAACCGCATCAATATTCGCATTAATCATTTTTTTTAAAGTAATTGCAATACAACCACTACCTGTTCCTAAATCAACAACATCTATTTTTTTAGAAAACTTTTTTTGAATCATAGAGATTGTTTTTTCAACTAATTCTTCTGTTTCAAATCTAGGAATTAATACGTTTTTATTAACAATAAATGAAAGCCCATAAAAATCAACATTTCCAACAATATATTGAACGGGTTCTCCATTTTTAAGTCGTAATAAAGCTTCTTTGATATCACCCGAATAATATTTTTTTAAATATTCTAAGTCTGTCACTATTCTCCTCTTAGTTTTCTATTTTGATCTTCTGTAATTAAAGCTTCAATAATTTTGTCCATATCACCTTGCATAACACGATCTAACGAATTAATAGTAAAACCAATTCTGTGATCTGTTACTCTATTTTGAGGATAATTATAGGTTCTGATTTTTTCACTTCTGTCACCAGTACCAATTTTACTTCTTCTTTCAGCGCCTTCTTTTTCTTCTTTTTCACGAAGTTTTAAATCATAAAGTCTTGTTTTTAAAATTTTAATAGCTTTTTCTTTATTTTTAATTTGACTTCTTTCCGTTTGAGAATAAACAACGATTCCAGTAGGAATATGAGTTAAACGAACAGCAGAATCTGTTGTATTAACTCCTTGTCCTCCACATCCAGAAGCTCTAGTAATGTCAATTCTAACATCATTCATATCTAATTCATAATCAAATTCTTCTGCTTCTGGCATTACAAGAACTGTTGCAGTAGAAGTATGTACTCTTCCTTGAGTTTCTGTAGAAGGAACTCTTTGTACACGATGTGCTCCACTTTCATATTTTAATTTAGAATAAACACTATCTCCTTTAATGGTAAAACTAATCAAAGAATATCCTCCAGCTTCTGATTGGTATTCTTCATTTACTTCAACAGACCATCCTTGTTTTTCTGCATAATGTTTATACATATCATATAAGTCCCCAGCAAAAATATTTCCTTCGTCTCCACCTGCTGCTCCTCTAATTTCTAGAATAACATTTTTTCCATCATTAGGATCTTTGGGTAATAATAAAATTTCTATCTCCGCTGTCAATTTTTCTAAAGCTTCAGTAGCATTTTTTAATTCTTCTTCTGCCATTTCTCCTAGTTCAGGATCCTTTACCATTTCTTTTGCATCTTCTATATCTTGAACTAATTTTTTATAATTTTGATAAGCTTCATAACTATCTCTTAAAGAAGCTTGTTCTTTTGTAATTTCTAAAGTTTTTTTGACATTTGAAATTGTTTCTGGATTCATCAATTCTTGTTCTAACTCGTTATATCTAGTTTCGATTGCCTGTAATCTTTCTAACATAGTAATCCCTCTTTTCGCTTATAAATTATACTATAAAGATATCTTTTTAGCAAGAAAAAAAGAACAGGTTGCTCTTTTCAAAAATTAATTTATTTTTTATTTATGACATAATCAAAATTTAAATAAAATTAAAAATATAACATATTGAATAAAAATGACAACTTATAAGTTGTCATTAAGGATTTAATCGATTTGGTCCTCTAAATATAAACATGGATTCTTTTAAAGAAGGAAGACCTAAAAGTAACATCGTAAGTCTATCTACTCCTAATCCAAATCCTCCATGTGGAGGGCATCCATATTTAAAGAATTCCAAATAGAATTCAACATCTTTTGTTAATCCTTTTTCTTCTGCTTGTGCTTTTAAAATATCAAAACGATGTTCTCTTTGTGCTCCTGTTGTAATTTCAACACCACGCCAGATTAAATCATATCCTTGAGGAATTCCATCTTTTCTCATATGATAGAAAGCTCTTTTTTCACTTGGATAATCTGTTACAAAAATAAATTCTGAATGATATTCTTCCATTGCATATTGGTACGCTAATTTCTCAGCCTCCGTTGTTAAATCTACTTTTGCAGCATCTTCTACTTTATAACCATATCTTGTTTCTAATGCTTGATATAAATCAGCTAATTTTACTCTAGGAAATTTATTTTCAGGAACAATCACTTCTTTTCCATAAGTTTCTAAAATATAATCTCCATATTTTTCTTTGATATCTTTTAACATTTTTGTCAATAAAGCTTCTTCTAAATCCATAACATCTTCATAAGAATTGATATAGCTAAATTCTAAATCAAAGCCTGTAAATTCTGTTGTATGACGACTAGTATTTGAATTTTCTGCTCGAAATACAGGGCCTACTTCAAAAATTCTTTCAAAACCACTAGCCATTGCCATTTGTTTATAAAATTGTGGAGATTGCGCTAAATAAGCTTTACGATCAAAATATTTTACTTCAAATACTTCACTTCCAGATTCACTAGCAGCAGCAATTAATTTAGGAGTATGAATTTCCATAAAGTCATTCTGATACAAATACTCTCTCATTGATTTTACCATTTCACTTTGAATTGCGAATATTTTAGCATTATATTCATTTCTTAAATCTAGAAAACGATAGTCTAATCTTGTATCAATTTCTTGAGCATCTTTTTCTTTAATATTAACAGGTAGTTCTGGACTAGATATAGAAGTCACTTCAATATGAGATGGAATAATTTCCATTCCATTTAATTTTACTTTAGGGCTTTCTAATAATTTTCCTTTAATTTTTACAGTACTTTCTAAAGTTAAATGATTAATTGTTTCTACTAGTTCTTGATTTTCTGAAGGTTCTTTTTCAATTGTGATTTGAACTTTTCCTGTTTTATCACGTAGAATAACAAATTGAACCCATTGTAAATTACGAATGTTGTCAATAAATCCTTCTACTTCTACTTCTTCATTAAAATGTTTATTCAATTCTTTAATTTTCATGATGACACTCCTCACATTCACATTCT
Source organism: bacterium (assembly GCA_014845975.1). Taxonomy (GTDB): domain Bacteria; phylum Bacillota_I; class Bacilli_A; order RF39; family UBA660; genus CAJOJO01. The sequence goes on from RKAN01000076.1 coordinate 3,270, forward strand.
TCACTTAGTTTTTCATCTAAAAAATCAACAATATCTTCTAATTTTACTTTATATTCTTCTTTAGTATGATTATTTTTAATTGTTAAAATGTTGGTATTTACTTCTTCTTCTCCTATAATAATGACCATACTAGCATTCATCCTATCTGCTTGTTTAAAATTATTTTGAATTTTACGATTTTGATAATCCATATCAACAACAAATCCATTTAATCTTAAATCATTTGCTAAAGCGAGTCCATATTCATATCCTTTTTCCATTGGAATAATATAAGCATCAATTGTCTCTTTTTCTACTAAATTGATATGTTCATAATCTAAAGCAGTTAATAAGCGTTCTATTCCAATAGCAAACCCAACACCTGGTGTAGAAGGGCCTCCTACAGCTTCTACAAGACCATTATATCTTCCTCCACCACATAATACATTTTGTGAACCAAAACCTTCTACATTTGCTTCTACTTCAAATACTGTATGTGTATAGTAATCTAATCCTCTTACTAAATTAGGATCTTCTTCATATTCAATATGTAATGCTTTTAGATATGCTTTTACATCTTCAAAATGTTTTTTACTTTCTTCATTTAAGTAATCTACTATTTTAGGAGCATTTTTCATAATATCTAAATGAGCATCTACCTTACAATCTAAAATACGAAGGGGATTTTTTTCATATCTAGCTTTACAGTCTTCGCATAACTCATTTAAATGAGGTTTAAAGTAATTTAATAAAGCTTCACGATAAGCAATTCTAGATTCTTGGTCACCTAATGTATTAACATGAACTTTGATTCCTTTTAATCCTAGTAATTTAAAGAAATTTACAGGAATACTAATAATTTCTGCATCCATCATAGGAGAACTACTACCAAATGACTCTACTCCAAATTGATAAAACTCACGAAATCTACCAGATTGTGGTCTTTCATAACGATACATTGGCCCATAATACCATAATTTACGAGGAGTAATTGCTTCTCCATACATTTTGTTTTCAATATAACTTCTAACAACACCAGCAGTTCCTTCTGGACGAAGTGTCATATTACGATCACCACGATCTTTAAAATCATAAGTTTCTTTTGATACAATATCGGTTGTTTCTCCTACCCCTCTATGAAATAATTCACTTGCTTCAAAATGAGGAGTTCTAATATATTCATAATGATATTTTTCCATTAAAGCATTCATTATTTTTTCTAGTTCTTGAAATTTCTTTCCTTCTATTCCATATACATCATATGTTCCTTTTGGTTTTTGAATCATAATTCATCCTCCTTTACTTTATTCATTATAAACGATTTTTTTCACTTTGTCATTATGGTTTTAGTGTCTTTACTTTTTCCTTTTGGAAAAACTCTAAATAAGTAGAATCACATTCAATAGAATTCATATCATATAATTGTTGATATTCTACTTGATTTCTTTTTAAAATGGTATCCATTCTAACGCATTCATTATCTGTTGTTAATAACAATACTTGTTCTGGATGATATAAGCTTTCTTTACTTAAATATACAGCTTTATATCTCTCAGGGAATCGACAAATTTCAGTATAAGCATCATTTGTACAGCGATCTAAAATATGACTTAATCCTCTAGCACCTTCTTTTAATTCAATAGCCTTTTCAATATAAGCACTTAAAAAATCATTATCCCAAACTAATGCAATTTCTTTTTGATGAAATACTTCTTCTCTATTTTGTAAAAAGGAAGTTTTTTTATTTTGCTCTAAAGTAAGTAGTGTTTCACTAGTATGTCTAGGATATAAACAAACACAGCCACATCTACCAACAAATTGAGAACTCAATCCATATTCTACTAAATCTTCAGGATTTACTTCTAAATATTTTTCAAATTGGTCTTGTTTACTTTTGGATTGATAACCAATTGTTTTTTCTGAAAAATCAAAATATTCTTGAAAAGCTCCTCCTGCGAATATAACTAGTTTAGAAGTATCAAATAAAATAGTTTGATGATCAATCGCTACTTGATAAGTAGTTCCATCCATCATCTTCAACAAGGCATCAATAACACCACTACCATTGACATCTGGTGTAGAGCTTTCATGAGATTTTCTTTTATCAATTTCATCTAAAAAAACAATACCTCTTTCAGCAAGTAAAACATCTTCTTTTGTAATTCGATTAGAATATTCTGGATGGATATTTTTATGAATTTCATGAGCTCTTCTTAAAAGATCTCCTAAAATATTTCCTTCTATAGTACCACCTGTATAACCTGCTGATGTTAATTGATTAGTATCTGTTATTGTAATTGGACGATTTGGCATTGCTCTTCTAAGAGACGTAAATGTTTGTGTTTTTCCTGTACCTGTTGGTCCGGCGATAATTCCACACGTTTTTTTATCTCTATTGGTATTATGATCGACACGGTCAATCATGCTTAAAATAGAGCCAATTTGTTTTCCTCTTCCAATTACATGAGAAACTAAATACTGATAGCATTCATTATAATTAAAACTAATTTGTTGCTCAATTGTGTTTTCTATTTTTGAACTTGTTTCTACTTCTTCTATTTGTTCTATTGCTTCTAGCATTATGTAAAACTTTTTAGAACATAAAATTTGATTTACCTGACCTACTAAATTAGTCATATCTTGATACATATTTTTATAATTATAGGCAATATCTTCTAATGTTTTATTATAATGTAAAATAGATTGAACTTTTTGAATCATCATATCAATTGTTCGAGAACATAATTCATATTCTTGATTTATTACCCCATAAGAATCTAATTCACTTAGTAATCTTTCAAAGGTATCAGAAATCATATTCAAATAATAATGAGCATCCTCAACAGAGTTAGAAGTAATAATTTGATTATTTGCATATCTACAAAATTCTTCAAAAGTTATAGTAGTACTTTCATCAGCTTCTTTAATTGTTTCTACTTGATCAGAATCCAACTGGAAAAGATCAGTTAAATAACTTTTTAAATGATCTAAATTATTTTCTAAAATTAATTGTAAAATATCTTCATCATTAACAATAACAATTTTTTCTTCTCCCTGTGGGTAAGCATCTTTATTAATCATTTTTGAAGTCAGTATTTTTCTAACCTCTTCTAAATCTTCCATTTCTAAAAGTTGCTTAATATCTTCATCGTTAAAAACCGTAAAATCAAAATTTTCTACTTTCAATCGACTCTTCAAATTTAAATAATTAGGATCATTTAATTTTCTTTGATTTAAAATTTCACTTGTTTGATCAATCATTTTTTCTGTTGCTTTTAAATCTAATCTTAAAATTTCTATTTTACCATTATGTAAAATACCGAAGAAATTTTTTTCATTAACAGAATCGAGTAAAACTTTTTTTGCTTTTTCTATATTATCAGCATTTGGAAACATTTCTTTGATTGTTTCTAAATCAATAACACTTCCAATATAAAAATCTGTTTCTGATGAAGCATCTCCCATAAAAGGTCTTTCTACATTTGTTTCATCTAAGAAGGTATCATTTTGTTGGTCTGTAATTCCTTCTACAGCAAAGCAAGGTTTAAAGTAGTATAATCCTTTTTGAATATCACAAATTTCTTTTTTAAATAAAATAGCAATTTCAATACTTTTCATATTATATCCCCCTAGTTTTTACATAAATTTTATCTTGATTTAATAATTCTTTTAATGAATGTTTTTGATGATTTTTATCAATTAAATAACAATTCAAGCAATCTGTAACACTTTCTTTTGTCATTAAAATACCTGAATAATTCTGAGGATTTTGTAATACTTCCCAACGAACTTCTTGAATAGATTCTTCAACACATTTTTTTAAAGATCTAGCTCCTGTTTTTAAATTTAAGGCATAACAAGCAATTTCTTCCAAGTAATCTTCTGTCCACATTAATTGAATTTTTAATTTTTCTAATTTTTCTTTTTCAGCAAGTAATGGACTTTCGCTAGAATCTGTCAATATTGTCTTTAGGCTTTCTTTCGTATGACCTGTTAGTTGAACAATATTAGAAAAACGACCGATTAATTCTATTGGCATATTACCATATTTGACTAAGTCTTCTATTTCTATTTTTGGATAAACAATATCTTCTTCTGTTCTTTTTGAGATATTGCCAAAGCCAATTTTTGTATCATGATAAGGGTTATTTATCATATTTTTTTGATTTGCTACATCTGTAAAAGCTCCTGTTGCGAAAATTGTTAATTTTGATGTATCAAAAACGATTTCTTTTCCATTATATTTTACTTTATATGTTGTACCTTGAAATAAGGGAAGTAAGGTATTTAAAACTCCTTTACCACTAATATCATCATTTTTTTCTGTTCCTTTTTTATCAATTTCATCAAAAACTAAGATTCCCTCTTCAGCTTTTTTAATATCTCCATTTGCTTTCATAATTAATTGAACAATAAAATCATCATTACTAGCTCCTACATAACCTGGTACTGTAAGCTGAGTTGTATCCACAATAACCATAGGTACATTAAAGTATTTACTAACGGTTCTTGCTATTAAAGTTTTACCACTACCAGTTGGTCCAACTAAAAGACAAGTATTTTTAGAATCAGAGTTTCCTAATTTATTCATAATAATAGATGAAATAATTATTTTTTTTGCTTGTTCTTGTCCAATAATTGTTTTATCAAAATATTTTTTAATTGCTTTAACATCAAAAAGAGGTAATTCTTGTTCAACAGGTTGTTCAAAAGTTTCTCTTAATTCTAACAATTTTACTTGATGTTTGAATAATTCATCATATTTTTTATTTGCGTTTGTTCCTTCATATTGAGCTGCAATATAGCATTCGTCTTTATGTTTCTCTGCGAATTGAGTCAATTGAATAAGATTGTTTGCGGATGACATACCTTGGATAATCGTATTATAGTTCATTGAGACAAAAAACAATAATAATACGGAAATCATGATAACGTGAGATTCCATCAATCTTTTGTTCTTAAGAACACCCTGCTTATTGATCTTTGTCATTT
>RKAN01000075.1 GCA_014845975.1 bacterium
CAACAGGTCAAAATTTACCACTTAATATTTTATGTAGACCAGAAGATAAGGAAACATTATCTATTTATGAGGATTACAATAAAACAACAAAAAATGAAAAAGTAGATTTAGATAATTTATCTGTTTGTAAAAATATGCCTATTAAATCCAATACTTATCAAGGACTTTGGGCTACTATCTTCGTTCAACCCCTAGCATGGTTAATTATAAAGATAGGAAATCTAGTAAAAAGTTATGGATTAGGTTTAATTTTATGTACTATTTTAATTCGTCTAATTGCATATCCATTTACAAAAAAGACAGCTATGCAGTCAGAAAAATTAAAAAAAGCTCAACCAAAATTAACAAAATTGGAAAAGAAATATGAAAATAAAACGGATCAAGAAAGTTTAATGAGAAAATCACAAGAAATGATGATGATATATAAAGAATATGATATTAAGCCAATGTCAGGTTGTTTATTTAGCTTTATTCAAATACCTTTATTCTTTGCTTTTTATGAAGCAATCAGTCGAATTCCAGCAATTTTTGAAGAAACTTTTATTGGTTTCCAATTAGGAACAAGTCCATATGTTGCTTTATTTAAACAAGGAAAATTAATTTATTTATTATTAATTGTATTAGTAATTGTAGCTACTTATTTCTCATTTAAATTAAATAGCGGTGCTACAATGAGTAAAGAACAAGAAGATCAAATGAAAATGATGTCAAATATGATGATTGTTTTCATGGCAATTACAGCATTTACGATTTCATCTGGTATTGCGATATATTGGATTGTATCAAACTTATTTACCATTATACAAAATTTAATAGTAAGAAGAGGTGCTAAGAATGCTAGAAATTAAACAATATGAGGCAAAAACAAAAGAAGCAGCATTAAATTTAGCATTAGAGGATTTAAAATTAAACAAAGAAGATTTATTTTTAAAATCTGAATATATTGAAGGAAAACTATTCAAAAGTGCAAAATATATTGTATCAGTGTTAAAAAAAGAAGATGTAAAAAAATATATTGAAGATTTCTTTAAGAATATTGCTTACTACATGAATTTAAATATTGAATCAGAAATTATTGAAACAGATGGTGTATTTAATGTTGTATTAGTTTCAAATAATAATTCAATTTTAATTGGAAAAGAAGGAAAAACATTAAATTGTCTTCAAACATTAATCAGGCAATCAATTAAAAATAATACTGATCTTTTAATAAAATTGAATTTAGATGTTTCTAATTATAAAATAAAGAAACTAAAAAATATTGAACGATTAGTAAGAGGTATTGCACAAGATGTAGAAGATACACAAATGTCAGTATCTCTAGATTCTATGAATTCTTATGAACGTCGCTTTGTTCATAAATTAATAGATGAGTATCCAAACCTAACTACAGAAAGTGTTGGCGAAGGAAAAGATAGACACGTAGTTATTAAATATAAAGAAAATTAAATATAATCTCTGATTATATTTTTTCATAAGGAGAATTATGAAAATACTAGAAAGAATAGAATATTATAAAATTATTAAAGATATTTTAAAAAGTGACGAATTTCAAAAACGAAGAAATTTCCCTCATCATGGAAAAATAACAGTTTATGATCATAGTTTAGCAGTTTCAAAGTTGTCATATAAAATAGCAAAAATATTAAAAGTTGATTATAGAAGTGCAGCAATTGGTGGATTACTCCATGATTTTTATGAAAAACCATGGCAAACTAATAAAAAGAAAAAAATACTGGAAAAACACGGGTTTACTCATGCTAGAGAGGCAATGTTAAATTCTAGAAAATATTTTCCAGAATTAATGAATGAAAAAATAGAAAATATTATATTAAGGCATATGTTTCCACTAAACAAAATACCTCCAAAATATATTGAAGGATGGATTGTGACTTTAGCCGATAAATATGTTTCTTTAGAGACAGTTAAAAATCCACGATTTTTTTTAGATTTATTTGGAATAGGAAGGAAAGGTGAATAATATGGAAGATACAATAGTGGCAATTTCTACAGCATTAGGAATTGGAGCAATATCAATTATTCGAGTAAGTGGAAAAGATTCTATCAAAATAGTAAATAAGATTTTTAGTGGTTGTGACTTAACAAAAGTTGATTCCCATACAATTCATTATGGAAAAATTAAAGATCAAGATGAAGTTATTGATGAAGTTTTAGTCACAATAATGAAAAATCCAAAAACATTTACATGTGAAGATGTAGTTGAAGTAAATTGTCATGGTGGAATTACTACAACACAAAAAGTACTTGAGTTATTAATATTGAATGGGTGCCGTTTAGCAGAACCAGGGGAATTTTCAAAACGTGCATTTTTAAATGGTAGAATAGATCTACAAGAAGCAGAAGGTATCATGGATTTAATTGAAGCAAAAACAGAAGAACAACGTAAGATAGCAATTAATAAAGTAGAGGGAAAAGTTTCGAATTTGATTCGAAATATTCGTGAAAAATTAGTTGAATTATTATCAAATATTGCTGTTAATATAGATTATCCAGAGTATGAAGATATAGAAATTGTAACAAGTGAAAAAATTAAGAAAACAATAACCGAAGTCAGAGAAAATCTTTTTAATATTATTAAAGAAAGTGAAAATGGGCAGTTTCTTCAAAATGGAATTAAAACAGTTATTATAGGAAAGCCAAATGTTGGCAAAAGTAGTTTATTAAATAATCTCTTGGAAGAAGATAAAGCAATAGTTACTGATATTGCTGGAACAACAAGAGATATTGTAGAAGGTACAATAAATTTAGATGGTATATTATTGAACATCATTGATACCGCTGGAATAAGAAAAACAGATAATGTTGTAGAAAAAATAGGTGTGGAAAAAAGCATTCAGCTAATCGATGCTGCTGATTTAATCCTATTTGTTTTAAATAATAATGAAAAAATAGATAATGAAGAGCTAGATTTATTAAATCGAATCAAAAATAAAAATCATATTTTAATTATTAACAAAATAGACTTACCAACTAAGATAGATAAAAATCAATTATATTCTGAATTTATTATTCAGATGAGTAATTTAGAAAAAAAAGGAATTGATGAATTAAAATCAACAATTAAAAAAATATTTAATTTAGAAAAGATTTCAACATCTGATTTTACTTATATTACTTCATCAAAAGATATTGCTATATTGAAAAAAGCCTTAAAAGGCATAGTTGATATTGAAAATGGATTAGATCAAAATCTTCCTATTGATATGTTAGAAATTGATATTAAAGATATTTGGAATTCATTAGGAGAAATTACGGGAGATACCTATGATGATGAATTAGTAGATAATATTTTTAAACATTTTTGTTTAGGAAAATAGTTTAATGACTATTTTTTTTTACATATTTTTTCGTTTCATATTGATAGTTATTATTTTTATTCATTTTTATATGTTTCATTTCTAACATATATTTTTTTTGAGTATCGGGATTTAATTCATCAAAATCATAGGCTAGATAGTCGTATAATAGATACAAATAGTCATTATAATAGATCGGCAGTTCTTTCACATCTATTTTGTCCTCATTTTCCACAATCATATATTTAATCTCTTCTTCTAATAATAAATGACCAATATCTTTTAAAAATAAAATATGCAAATCTTCTTTAATTTGTTGTTTCATGAGTATCACCAATATAATATATTATTAAAATGTTAGGATTATTCTTGTTCATAAATTAAAAAAATAGTATAATATTTGCAGTTTAGGAAGTGGTTATATGAACTATGAAATTATTGTAGTTGGTGGTGGACATGCAGGATGTGAGGCTTCTTTAGCTTCAGCCCGTATGGGACATAAGACATTGTTGGTTACTGGAAATATAAAAAATATAGCAGATATGCCTTGTAATCCTTCCATAGGAGGATCAGCCAAAGGAATTGTGGTGAGAGAAATTGATGCTTTAGGTGGAGAAATGGGAAAAAATGCTGATAAATCTCAAATACAAATGAAAATGCTAAATAATAAAAAAGGTCCAGCAATTCGAGCTTTAAGAGCCCAAGCAGACAAAGTAACATATCCACAAGAAATGTGGAAAACTTTGTGTAAAACTAAAAATTTAGAAATAAAAGAAGGGTTAGTTGAAGATTTAATTGTGGAAAACAGTAAAATTGTGGGGATAATTCTTGAAAATGGGGAAAAAATACTCTCACAAGCAGTAGTTTTAACAACTGGTACATATTTAAAAGCCGATATTTTAGTTGGGGACACGAGAAGAAGAGAAGGTCCACATGGTGAAAGACCATCTAATCATTTAAGTGACAATTTAAAGAAATTAGGATTTGAAATAAAGAGGTTAAAGACAGGAACTCCACAAAGAATTGATAAAAATACAATTGATTTTACAAAAACAAAAGTGGAAAAAGGTTCTGATATTCCATTAACTTTCAGTTTTGACGATAAGCCTAATTACTCAATGGAAGATCAAGTACCTTGTCATTTAATATATACTACTGCAGAAACCCATAAGATTATTCGTGATAATTTGAATAGGGCTAGTATGTATGGTGGATTAGATGATATCACAGGAATTGGACCTAGATATTGTCCATCTATAGAAGACAAAATTGTACGTTTTGCTGACAAAGAAAAACATCAATTATTTTTAGAACCCGAAAGCGTTATAGAAAATGATACAACTTATGGAAATACTATTTACTTACAAGGTTTTTCAACAAGTATGCCACATGACATTCAAGAATTAATGGTTCATAGTTTACCAGGTTTAGAACACGCTAAAATATTAAAATATGCCTATGCTATAGAATATGATTCTATTTATCCAACTCAGCTGAATCGAACATTAGAAACAAAAATTGTGGAAAACTTATATACAGCAGGACAAATCAATGGTACAAGTGGATATGAAGAAGCTGCATGTCAAGGATTAATTGCAGGAATCAATGCTGCATTAAAACTAGAAAACAAAGAACCGTTAATTTTAAAAAGAAATGAAGCATATATTGGTGTTTTAATAGATGATTTAGTAACAAAAGGAATTAGAGATCCATATCGTTTACTTACATCAAGAGCAGAATATCGATTATTATTAAGACACGATAACGCTGATCTAAGATTAAGAGAATTGGGATATCGAGTTGGATTAATCTCAGAAATGCAGTATCAAAAGTTACAAGATAAAAAAGCAAAGATTATAGAATTAACAGATATTTTAAAAAATACAAAGATAACTCCAACAAAAGAGAACATCCAAAAATTAGAAAATTTAAATACTCCGATGTTAAAAGATGGGATAAGTTGTTATGATTTTTTAAAAAGACCTGAAATTACAATTGCTTTATTGAAGGAAAATGGACTTTTAAAAGTTAATTATGATGACGAAATTATCGAACAGGTTGAAATTAATATAAAATATGAAGGTTATATTATAAAAGAACAAAAAGAAGCTGAAAAAATGTTAAAATTAGAGGATAAAAAAATTCCATCTGATATAAATTATGATAATATTTCTAATTTAGCAAGTGAAGCTCGTCAAAAATTAAAAGAAGTAAATCCTACTTCTATCGGGCAAGCTTTAAGAATAAGTGGTGTAAACCCAGCAGATATTTCTATTTTAATGGTTTATTTACGAAAGGAATATTATAATGACAGTCGATCAATTTAAAAATGCTTTAGAAAAATTAGGAATTACTTTGACTGATACACAATTGAATCAATTAGATAAATACTATGAATTGCTAGTTGAAACAAATAAAGTAATGAATTTAACAGGTATTGTTGAAAAAAAAGATGTTTATTTAAAACATTTTTATGATAGTTTAACAATTATTCAATGTATCGATTTAAAAAAAGTAGATAGTTTATGTGATATAGGAACGGGTGCAGGGTTTCCTGGAATGGTACTTAAAATAGTTTTTCCACAATTAAAAGTAACATTATTAGATTCTTTAAATAAAAGAATTGAATTTTTAAATTGTGTATCAAATACATTATACTTAAAAGACATAGAAATTATACATACAAGAGCGGAGGAATATGCAAGTACTCATAGAAATTACTTTGATGTTACGACGGCTCGTGCGGTCGCACATTTAAGTGTATTATTAGAGTATGCTATTCCAATGACAAAAGTGAATGGTTACTTTATAGCCCTAAAAGGAAAAGTAGAAGACGAACTAAAAGAAACAGAAAATGCTCAAAAGGAATTAGGTGTAACTTTTGAAGAATTAAAAGAGTTTAATTTGCCAATCGAGAATAGTACTCGTTCTATTTGCAAATTTCAAAAAAAGAAAGATATAAAGAAGTATCCAAGAAAAAATTCTGAGATCAAAAAAAGAAAATTATAATTCTTTTTTTTTATTTCCCAAAAATAATTGAATTATTTCCCAAAATATAGTATAGTAGTACTAAGAATAAAGGAGGGTGCTTTTATGGAAATGGAAAGACAAATACAAATATTGAATATTGATGATATTTTACCAAACCGTTTTCAACCAAGAATTAAATTTAATGAACAGGCTATTAATGAATTAGCCGAATCCATTAAATTACATGGAGTAATACAACCTATTGTAGTAAGAAAAATTAGTGATAAGTATGAAATCATAGCCGGAGAAAGAAGATATAAAGCAAGTATATTAGCGGGTAAAACAACAATTCCTGCTATTATTACTTCATTAGATGACAAAAATAGTGCTGAAGTGGCTCTAATTGAAAATGTTCAAAGACAAGATTTAACTCCAATTGAGGAAGCAATTTCTTATAAGAAAATATTAGATATGGGTTATATTAGCCAAGAAGCCTTAGGTGAAAAACTAGGAAAGAAACAATCTACTATTGCTAATAAATTGAGACTTTTAAATTTAAATGATGAAGTTCAAGAAGCTTTAATGGAAAACAAAATTTCTGAAAGGCATGCTAGATCACTTTTAAAATTAAATGATGATCAACAAATTTTAATGTTGAATCGTATTATTAATGAACGATTGACAGTAAGAAAAACAGATGAAGAAATAGAAAAATTATTGAAGCAGACAGATTCAGTTGATTCTGGAGTTCAAAAAGAAATAAAAGGAGAAAATTTAATGAATAATGATGTTCTAAAAGAATTTAATATACCAACAGAGCCAATAGTAGAAAATGATAACAATTCTATTATTTTTGAAGATGAAGAAGCAAAAAAAGAAATTAATCCACAACAACCTGTGGAAAACTTTAATCCAGGTTTTATGGATATTGATAAAATAGAAAAAGAAGCTGTCGATATTGTAAAAGAACCAACACCAACAGCTGATTTAAATGAATTATTAAAACCAACGGAATCACCAGTACCTACAATGAATGAAGTTCAACAACCTGTTCCAACACCAGAAGAAAGTCCAGTTCCTGTTAGTGGTGGAAAATTCTTTAATATGTTTAATTTTAACGAACCAGAAAAGAATGATCAATTTGTTCCAGATGTTGAAGAAAAACAAGTAAATTTAGATTTTGGTGAGCCATTACAGGCAAATACTAGTATATTTGAAAATCCAAATTCTTATAATATGAATAATATTTCAACGTCATCAGAACCAACATCAACACCAATTAATCCACAGAAACCTGTGGAAAACTCTGAAATGAATTATGCTGATTTACCAGCAGAAGATTATATTTTTCCAACACCAGCTCCAATAGATCCATCACCAAAGCCTGTTGAAGAAAATCATAATGAAAAGAATGAGGCAGATCAGTTGGTAGATTTTACACAACCAGTTGCTCCTTTCAATTTGACAGATGATCAGGATTTTGCAAATCCGACTATGGGAGCTCCTATTAGTAATAATTATGCGATGAGTAGTAATGTCAAATTAGATGAAAATGGGGATATTGAGGTTCCTCTACCATCTGCAAATCAAAAATTTGTAACAGCAGATATGAAAACTGTAATTAATACAATTAGGGAATGTGCAGCAACTATTGAAAAATATGGATTTAAAATTGATACAGAGGAAATTGATTTAGAAGATAGTTATCAAGTTATATTTAAAATTGATAAAAATGTATCAGACAGATGATTTGTCCAAAGAAACATTTGTACAACTAAAACGAAAAACATATACAGGAAAACTGTCTCAGAAATTGTGGAAAATCATGATTCAAGGATTTTCTATGGCAATGTGGTTTCACTTATATTGGGGACTCGCATTTGGTATCAAATTATTAATTGATCTAAGAATTGATGAAAAACTTTCAGATACAGGGTTACGTGAGTAA
>RKAN01000050.1 GCA_014845975.1 bacterium
AAAATATATTTTTTTCTAGAAGAATCATTTGGTAGAATACTAGAAAATGAATTGTCGTTATTTTTTCCATAATGTATTTCATTAAAAAAATTTTGGTAAATTTCACTTCCAATTAATAAAATATCTTTATCCTTTAAAAAATTTTTAGAGATTACTCCTTTTTGATTATTTAAAGTAGCAACTCTATATTCAGCACAAGGAATATCTAATATTTTGGCAATTTCTTCTGATAATAATTCTCCCCATACATTATAATCTGCTTCCTGTAATGGTTTAAAAAGATATTTTTCGTGATTGTAAGTAATCCAACAAAGTGCATCTTTTCCATTACCTTCTAATTCTATGAAATCTTGGTTTGCTAAACTCATTAGATTGGTAACATCATAATGATATTTTTCTTTTATTACTTCATCTAAACAAATACTTCCAGGGTAGTCCTCAAACATAATATCACCAAATTCATTATAATATAATTTCTTTACTTTTAAAATACTTAAATCAGAAAAATGAATTTCTACTTTTCTTCTTGTAGTCTAAAAATCTATTTTGTGGTAATATAATGAATAAGAGGTGACTTATGAGAACAGTAACAATTGACGGAAATGAAGCATGTAGTAAAACAGCCTATCTTTTTAGTGAAATAGCAGGAATTTATCCAATTACACCTTCTAGTACAATGGCTGAACATATTGATGAATGGTCTAATAAGAAAGAAAAAAACCTATTTGATGATGAAGTAAAAGTAGTAGAAATGCAAAGTGAAGCAGGAGCAGCTGGCTTTATTCATGGTGCTTTACAATCTGGTGCTTTAGCAACTACATTTACAGCTAGTCAAGGACTTCTTTTAATGATTCCGAATATGTATAAAATGGCAGGTGAGATGTTACCAGCTGTGATTCATGTAGCAGCAAGAAGTATATCTACACATAGTTTAAGTATTTTTGGGGATCATCAAGATGTTTATGCAACAAGACAAACAGGATTTTGTATGCTAGCATCTTCTTCAGTACAAGATGCTTCTCATATGGCAGGGGTTGCTCATTTATCTGCAATTGAATCCAGTCTTCCATTTTTACATTTTTTTGATGGTTTTAGAACAAGCCATGAAATTGATAAAATTAATATTTTAGAAAAAGAAGAATACGCAAAATTATTAGATCAAAATGCTTTAGAAAAATTCAGAAATCGAGCATTAAATCCTATGATGCCAGAAATAAAAGGAACTGCTTCTAATGATGATATTTATTTTCAAGCAACAGAAGCTAGAAATAGATTCTATAATGATGTTCCTGACATTGTCAATGAATATATGCAAAAGATAAATGAAATTGCTGGTACGCATTATGAACCATTCCAATATTATGGCAGCAAAATGGCTAAAAATATTATTATAGCCATGGGATCTGTTTGCGAGACAATTAAAGAGACAATCGATTATTTAAATGGAGAAATTGGGCTTATTGAAGTTCATCTATATCGTCCATTTAGTGAAAAATACTTATTTAAAGTAATTCCAAATACAGTAAAAAATATTGCTGTATTAGATCGTACAAAAGAACCAGGTTCTATTGGAGAACCATTATATCTAGATATTGTTTTAGCCCTTAAAAATAGACAAGTTTCTATTATAGGGGGAAGATATGGGCTTTCTAGTAAAAATGTTACTCCTGGAGATATAGAAGCTATTTATAGAATGTTAGATGGAGAATTAAAAGACCACTTTACGATTGGAATTAAAGACGATGTTACAAATCTTAGTATTCCTTCTACAGGATTAAAAATTAAAAACCACGAAGAAATTTTAATTTATGGGTATGGCAGTGATGGAATGGTAAGTGCTTCGAAATCCATTATGAAATTAGTTGGTAATAACACAAATTTACAAGTGCAGGGTTATTTTGAATATGATTCTAAAAAATCAGGAGGAGTTACGATTGGTCATTTAAGATTTAGTAAACATCCTATTCATTCTACTTACTATGTAGAAAATCCAAAATGTGTTGTTTTAACAAAAGATTCTTATTTAGAACAATTTGATTTATTAGATTCCATTCAAGAAAACGGAATATTTATCATTAGTACTGATAAAACTAAAGAAGAATTGGAACAGATGATGAGTCAAAAAATAGTAGAAATTTTAAAATCAAGAAATATTCAAGTTTATTTATCTAGGGCAACTTCTTTAGCACGAGAAAAAGGCTTAGGAAATAAAATTAGTATGATTATGGAAGCACAAATATTAAATGTCATGAATTTTATTCCTTCTGAAGAAATTTATTCAAAATTAAAAAATGATATTCTTCACAAATTTTCTAAAAAAGGAGAAGAAATTATTCAAAAAAACCTAGAAGCAATTGAATGCGCTAACGAATATTTAGAAAAAATTGTAATTGAAAAAGGAATGAAAAAAGAACAAACAAAACAAAATACCATTTATGATATGGTAAATGCTAGAAAAGGAAATGAGTTACCAGTATCGGCATTTAACCCAGATGGTACTTATTTACCTAATACTAGTAAATTGGATAAGAGAATGATTTCTACACTTGTTCCTAGATGGATTCAAGAAAACTGTATTTCTTGTAATCAATGTGCTTTTGTTTGTCCTCATTCTGTTATTCGTCCATTTTTGTTATCGGAAGAAGAGTATCAAAAATCTTCCTCTGATATTCAAAAAAGATGTATTAGACCATTTAATCCAAAGTATAAAGAATATTATTTTACAATTGGAATATCTGTAAAAGATTGTACAGGTTGCGGGTTATGTATGAAAACTTGTCCTGCCAAAGTAAAAGCATTAGAATGGAATCAAATTAATTTTAATGAAACTAAAGAACAAGATATTTTTGATTATCTGAGTCAGAATATAAAAGAAAAAAATATCGATACCAACACTATATTTGGTTGTGAATTAAAAACTCCAAAATTTGAATTTTCTGGAGCATGTGCTGGATGTGGTGAAACATCTTATTTGAAGATATTAACACAATTATTTGGAAATGAATTAATCATTGCGAATGCAACAGGATGCTCTTCTATCTATGGAGCTAGTATGCCATCAATGCCTTATAATGTTCCTTGGGCTAGTTCTTTATTTGAGGATAATGCAGAATATGGTTACGGAATTTTAAAAGGTAATCAGATCATGAAAAAAAGAATTGAAGAGATTATGAAAAAAAATCCAAATCCATTATTTCAAAAATATTTAGAAAATGAAAATAGTTATGAAATTACAAAAAAGGTATATGATCAAATTGATTATGAAAAGTATCCAGATTTAAAACCGTTGAAAGACTATATTATTAAAAAAAGTGTTTGGATGATAGGTGGAGATGGCTGGGCTTTTGATATTGGTTTTTCGGGAATTGATCATGTTTTGGCTAGTGGTGATGATGTCAATATCTTAGTTTTAAATACACAGGTATACTCTAATACAGGTGGTCAAACTTCGAAAGCAACACCAAAGGGAATGGTCGCATCATTTTCTAGTAACGGGAAAAAGACCATTTCTAAAGATTTGGCTCGTATTGCTTTAACGTATCCAAATGTCTATGTTGCTCAAATTAATTTAGGAGCAAATATGTTACAAGTAATTAAAGCAATGAAAGAGGCAGAAAATTATCATGGACCTTCTATCATTATTGCTTATGCTCCTTGTATATCTCATGGAATAGAAGGAGGATTAAAAAATAGTCTATCGGTTTCTTCTTTAGCAACTAAATGTGGTTATTATCCGATTTTTAGATATAATCCAGAGACTCAAAAGTTAGTATTAGATAGTAAGAATCCTGATTTTGAACAATATGAAGAGTTTTTAAATTTACAAAATCGTTATAGAATTTTGAAGACAATCAATCCAGATGAAGCAGATCAAATGTTAGAAGATAATAAAAAGGAAGCAATCAAAAAATATGAATTTTATGAGAAATTCAGTAATGAATAATATTGTGTTCATGATAGAAAATTGATATAATGTTAATAGAAAAGAGGTTAGGAGTATGGCAAAATTTTGTACAAATTGTGGAAAAGAATTAAAAGAAGAGGCAGTTTTTTGTGAATATTGTGGATCAAAAGTAAATGATTCTATAAATTCAATTAATAGTTCTAATAATAGACCTATGATTTCAAAAAGGGATGTTGCAATGGCAATTATCTTATCCATTATTACATGTGGACTTTACGGAATTTATTGGTTTATTGTAATGACAGACGAATCAAATAATGTTAGTGATGAAAAGACATCTAGTGGTGGACTTGCATTCTTATATACACTTGTTACATGTGGTATTTATAGACTTTATTGGAATTATAAAATGGGACAAAAATTATATTTAGCAGGAAAGAAATATAATTTACCTATTAGTGATAATTCTGTACTTTACTTAATTTTGACAATCTTTGGTCTTGATATTGTAAATTATTGTTTAATTCAAAGTGACTTAAATCGATTTGCAGATTAATGAAACATAAAGTTATTTTAGGAACAACAGCTCTTTTAGGGCTTTGTTTTTATTTCTTTTTAAATCAAAGACTAAGTATTGGAATCCCATGTCTATTTTATCAAATTACAGGATTTTATTGCCCTGGATGTGGAGTTACTAGAATGTTATTCGCATTATTAAAACTAGATTTTTATCAAGCTTTTCGATATAATCCTTTTGTTTTTTTACTGATTTTTTTCTATTTGTTATATAAAATATTGAATATAAAATATCCAGTAAAAATAAATTCCTATGTTATTTATGGAATTGTATTATTAGCCATTTTATTTGGAGTTTTAAGAAATATTGAAATGTTTCATTATTTAAAACCTACTGTTATATGACTAAACTTTAAAGACAAATTAAAATACTATCTATTTATTACAATAAAGGTGAAATTTCATCTTTTTTTGTTGACTTTTTTAAGTAGTAACCATATAATTTAATATGTGAACAATCGTTCAAATGAGGTGAAGTATGAAACAAGAAATATGTGAATGTATTCATGAAGAAGTAGTGGAGCAAGCGAAAAGTAATATGTTAGATGATGATAAAATTATTGATCTAGCAGAACTATTTAAAGTATTTGGAGACTCTACTAGAATGAAAATTATTTGTGCTTTATTGCAAGCAGAACTTTGTGTTTGTGATATTGCTGCTATTACAGATTCCACAGTATCTGCAATTTCTCATCAACTTCGTATTTTAAAACAAGCAAAATTAGTAAAATATAGAAAAGATGGGAAAACGGTTTATTATTCATTAGACGATAAGCATGTATATGAAATTTTTAAGAAAGGATGCGAACATATTGAAGAAATATAAATATATTTTAAAAGGGTTAGATTGCGCTAATTGTGCAAGAGAAATAGAGGAAAGATTGCAAAAAGAAAATTGTCTTAAAAATGTTTCGGTTAATTTTTCTACCTTAAAATTAAGTTTTGAGGCAGAAGAAGATTTCTATACCTTTATTTCAAAAATTATTAGTGAAGTAGAACCAGAAGTAGAAGTTTTAAAAGAAAATATCAGTAAAAATGAAAAAAATAATGAACCAATAATTCGTCTTATTCTTGGTATTCTATTTGCTGGAATTGGCTTTTATAGTAATGTCAAAGGAAAAGAAATATTTGTGTTATTAGCCTATATTATTTTGCTTTATCGAACATTTTTAAATGCTATCAAATTAATTATAAAAAGTAAAACAATCAATGAAAATTTTTTGATTACTATTTCTTGTATTGGAGCCTATTTAGTAGGAGAACATATGGAAGGATTAATGGTTATTTTTTTATATGAAATTGGAAAAATACTAGAAGAAAAAGCAATCCACAATAGTCGAAAATCAATTTCTAATTTAATGAATATTAAACCTGAATATGCAACCCTTGAAAATGGTGAAGTAGTATTACCAGAAACAGTTAAAATAGGAACTATCATTTTAGTCAAAAAAGGAGAAAAAATTCCATTAGATGGAGTTGTTGTTAGTGGTAAATCTTATATTGATACTTCTTCTTTAACAGGAGAAAGTAATTTAGTATTTGTAGAAGAAGGAAGTTCTATTTTATCAGGAAGTATTAATCAAGAGGGAATTTTAAAAATAAAAGTAGAAAAAACTTATGAAAATAGTACAGTTAGTAGAATTTTAGAATTAGTAGAAAATGCTACAGATAAAAAAACAAAAACAGAGACATTTGTTGGAAAGGCTTCTAAAATTTATACACCAATTGTATTGTTATTAGCATTTTTTGTAGCAATCTTTCTACCAATATTAACAGATGCAACATATCAAGTTAGTATTTATAGAGCGCTTATTTTCTTGGTTATTTCTTGCCCTTGTGCGATAGCAATATCAGTACCACTTAGTTATTTTTCTGGAATTGGAAAAGCAAGTAAAGAGGGAATATTAATAAAGGGTAGTGATTACTTAGATACTATTCGTAATATCAAGAAAATTGTATTTGATAAAACAGGAACATTAACAACAGGAAATTTTAAGGTTTCTAAAATTAATTTATATGATAAAAATTACTCAAAAGATGAAGTGTTAGAGTATGCTGCATATGGTGAGTCATTATCTAACCATCCAATTGCGAAATCAATCGTTGCAAGTTTTGACAAAAAAATAGATCCTAAAAAAATAGAAAAACATCAAGAATTTTCAGGAAAGGGAATTTCCTATGAAATGGACGGTAAAACTATTTTAGTCGGTAATCGAAATTTTGTGAAAGCAAATGAGACTTCTGAAATAGGTACTACGATTTATGTTTCTATAGATGATAAATTTATTGGAAGTATTATTTTAATGGATGAAATTAAAGAAAAAACAAAAGAAGCGATTCAAACATTGAAAAAAAGAAAAATTGATATAGAAATGTTTACAGGAGATCATAAAAATTCCGCTCTTTATATTGGAAAACAATTAGGAATATCGGAAGTTAAATCAGAGATGTTGCCAGATGATAAATATCATGAATTAGAAAAAATATTAAAGTCAACAAATGACAAGGTAGCATTTGTAGGGGATGGAATTAATGATTCTCCAGTACTTGCTTTAGCCTCTGTTGGAATTTCAATGGGTGGAATTGGTTCTAGTGCGGCGATTGAAGCAAGTGATGTTGTTATTATGACAGATGATATTTCAAAAATAGAATCTGCTATTCAAATATCAAAAATTACAGATCGTATTATCAAACAAAATTTAACATTTGCTTTAGCTACTAAAATTATTATTTTACTTCTTAGTGTATTTGGAATTGGCGGAATGTGGCAAGCTATTTTTGCTGATGTTGGTGTTACATTAATCACAATTTTAAATACTCTTCGAATTTTAAAATATCGAATAGGCAAGTAATTGCTTATTTTCTTAATTCTATCTATAATAGAAGAAAAGAAGGAATATTATGGATACAATTTTAAGTCAATTAGAACGATCTAAATTTAGAAATAGTTTTCATTTAAAAGAGAAAGATAAATTATATGTTCAAGAAAAAGGAATTGAGACAATTCGAAAACATGCTTATGATTTTATTAATCAAAGATTAGCAAGTTTAAATCCCATCAATGATGGAAAGCAAACACCAATGAAAGGGCATCCTGTTTTTTTAGCACAACATGCTACTGCAACTTGTTGTCGAGGCTGTTTGTATAAATGGCATAAAATAGAAAAAAATCATGAATTAACAGAAAAAGAGAAAGATTATATTGTATCAGTTATTTTAAAATGGATTGAAAAAGAAATGGAAAAGTAATTTAATTTATTGACTAATAATAAGGAACTTTGCTATAATGAAATTATCAAGAGTACATCAAAAAACAAATAAATAAATCGTAATATAGTTTGTGAGTAGCAAAAAATCAAGTTTGCTGAAAGCAAACGGGGGGGGGTACAAACCCTCTTTTTTGTGATGTAAGAAAGGAATGAATGAATAATGAAAAAGATAATATTAGGAATTATAATTGGAGTTATAATATCAGGAACAGTAGGAGTACTGGCTTCAACAATAATCTCATCAACAATTGTGACCTATCAAAACAAAACAGTAAATAATGCCTTAGATGAATTATATGATAATGTAAATTTATTGAAAACAAAAGGAAATGCAGAAGCTAATCAAATATTAACAGGAAAAAAAGTAATTGTAAAAGGACAA
>RKAN01000033.1 GCA_014845975.1 bacterium
ATAGATTTACTAGGTTTAAAAAAGAAGCATAAGCATTTACACTATTCCAAGATAAAAAGAGTTAGTGGATTAAATTATTTGATAGTTTGAAAATAAAGAAAACATGATTTAAGTTTTCAATAAAAATTGAACTAGAGGATTGTAACCTGTAATTACAGGGAACAGTCCTTTTATTTTGTTTAAATTTTATCATAGTATTATCAGTACTATTTTTCAATTTAGACATATAAAAACTCATTTCTTTGATCGAGAAATGAGTTGCACATTAATTTTCTATTTTTTCTTTTATTTTTTGAGTATTTTTAAAGTTTAATTTAGCAATATTATTTAATTTTTGAATTCCATATTGTTGAACAATTTTAACTCCTATTTCATCAACAGAATCAGAAGCTCCTTTTGGTAGATAAATTCCTAATTCTTTTGATAATTTATCAAATTCTTTTAAGAAAATATAACGGCTGATTAAAGAAGCACAAGCAACAGACATACATTTTGTTTCAGCTTTTGTCATAAAGGTGATTTTTCGGTAAACAGAAGGAATTCCTTTTAAATAATTGAAATATATTGGTGGTTTAGCAAATTCATCAACAACAACATAATCTGTATTTGGAAACTTATTGGTTAAATCTACTAAAACTTTATTATGTAGGATTGCCTTAATTTTATTCATATTCATGCTAGAATCGTATTTTAAATTATATTCTTTATTCGTTAAAACAAAAGTAGAGTAAACAACTTTATCTAATATCTTTGGTACAATTGATAGGATTTTTTCATCGGTTAGTTTTTTAGAATCTGTAACACCTAATTCTTTTAAAAAGGAAACATCTTCTTTTTTTACATAGGCACCCGTAACAACGATAGGTCCAAAATAATCACCTGTTCCTACTTCATCACTACCAATTGTTGTAGCAAAAAATACTTTGGAATCTACTTTCTTTTCTTTAGAATCCTTTTTTTCTGAATTTTTGACGTCTAATTTATGATTGATCATTTTTTCTGTTGCTATCCAAAAATCACTCGCCAAATCTGCATCTTTTCCTTGAAAAACGATTTTACCAGATTCATAAAGTGTTACAACAGTGTCGCCATCTTGCGCTTGAAATAGGGCATAGGCAGGTGTTTTATCACGCCTTAAATCTTGGTAAAAATCATTTAATTTACTTTTTGTTTCTTCACTTACTTTAAATGAAATAGTCATAAAATTCCTCCTTATATACTTATTTTAACATAGAATCTTCCTTTTTTTCAAAAAATGTAATATAATTTTACTAGAAGGGAATGATAATGATGAATGGTTTTGATGCAGCAATTATTCTTATTCTAATCATGGGAGCAGTTGTTGGATTTAAAAGAGGCTTTACTTACGAAGTAGTTTCGGCGATTGGATTTTTCTTAGTTTTAGTTCTTGCTTACTTTTTAAAAAATCCACTATCTGTTTTTCTATATGAACACTTACCTTTCTTTAAATTTGGAGGAATTTTTAAAGGGGTTACAGTTTTAAATATTTTTCTATATGAAGTAATTGCTTTTTTAATTGTTGCAATAGTTCTCATGTTTATTTTAAAAATTATTGAGAAAGTTACTAATTTGTTTGAAAAGTTTTTAAAATTTACATTTATTTTTTCAATTCCAAGTAAAATAGCTGGAATGATTGTAGGAATTATTGAATCTTATGTTTGGGTTTATATAATACTTTATATTTTAAATTTACCAATGTTTGATATTCCTTTATTGCAAAAATCAAACTATAAAGATCAAATTTTAAATCATACAGTGATTTTATCAAATGCAACGGATCGCTCTATGAAGGTAATTAATGAATTTTTAGAATTAAAAGATAAATACGAAGTTACTCCAAATGCTACAGAATTTAATCGAGAAACTTTAGATTTATTCTTAAAATATGATGTAATTACAGTTGATTCTGTTGAAACATTAAGAGATAAAGATAAACTTAAAATTGATAATTTAGATGAAATTTTAAATAAATATAAGGAGGAATAGTATGGAAATTATTCATGGAAATGAAACAAATTTTAATGATATGATACAAGATGAGCTTGTTCTTGTTGATTTTTTTGCTACATGGTGTGGACCTTGTCGTATGTTAGGCCCTGTTTTAGAAGAATTAGCAAATGACAGAAATAATATTAAAATTATAAAGATTGATATTGATGAAAGTGCTTCCTTAGCGAAGTCTTATGGAATTATGTCAGTACCAACTTTATTACTTTTTAAAAATGGAAAGTTAGTGAATCAAAGAAGTGGGTTTATGCCAAAAGAAGAACTTACAAATTGGATTGAGGAAAATTAGAAGAGTGCAAACTCTTTTTTTACTTTGTTTTATAAATTGAAATATTGTTTTTTTATCGACATTTTATCTTCTAACATTATTATATAATTCTATTGGGTGATACTTATGAAACGATTTAAAGCAAAAAAAAATAATAAAATATCTAAAATTGTAATCAGTTTTGTTATTATAATGGTGGCTTATTTTTTTACTACCAAGATATTATTTAAATTAAAACTAACAAGTTCCAATGAAGAGTTCATCATGGAAATGTTGAAAGATTCAAATCATCATGTTTTATATGATGATAAAAATAATCGTTATTCCAATAAAATATTGAAAATGATTTTAAACTTTGATTTAAAAAATCCAAAATCAATTTTGAATTCATTTTTTCAATATGAAACAAAAAACGAATCAAATGATGCTGATGAAGTAACGGATGATCACTTAACCGATTATATTAATGATCCAGATTCTACAGTGATTAATGATCCAGTTGTTTATATTTATAATACTCATCAACTAGAAAGCTATAATTTAGATAATTATGCAGAATATAACATTACTCCAAATGTCCAAATGGCCGCTTACCTTTTAAAAGGACTATTAAATCAATCAGGAATTCATACAATTGTAGAAACTGCAAATATAAATGATTTTTTATCATTAAATGGCTGGAATTATGCAAGTAGCTATAAAGCAAGTCGTTATTTTTTAGAAAATGCAATCAGTGAAAATCCTAATTTAAAATTAATGATTGATTTACATCGAGATTCTATTCCAAGGGATAAATCAACAGTTACCATTGATAATAAAAACTATGCAAAAGTGTTATTTGTAGTTGGAACAGAATATGAAGGTTATGAACAAAACCTTTCCTTGGCGAATACTTTAAATGATCAAATAAAAAGCAAATATCCTAATTTATCTAGAGGAGTTATTACAAAAGGTGGCCCGGGAGTAAACGGAGTATATAACCAAGATTTAAGTCATAATATAGTATTAATAGAATGTGGGGGTAACGAAAATACAATTGATGAAGTAATGAATACCATGTTAGTTTTAAGAGAAACTATCAAAGAATATCTTGGGGTGTAATTATGGATGATAAAGAAAAAAAGAAAAGAAAAATTTTTAATAAAGTAATGAGTCGAATTTTTTTAGGATTACTTGTTGGATTTATTGCATT
Organism: bacterium; assembly: GCA_014845975.1. Taxonomy (GTDB): domain Bacteria; phylum Bacillota_I; class Bacilli_A; order RF39; family UBA660; genus CAJOJO01. The sequence continues at coordinate 3,489 of RKAN01000033.1, forward strand.
ATATGTTTCAGAAGCAACTGGATACTATGAATTTGAACAACATAAAAAAGTAACATTAACGAGTGAAAAAATAAAACAATTTGAAAATGATGTTGCTAATGGAAAAAATATTGATATCAGGGATTATGTAGAAGAAAAAGAAATTAGTTATCAAAATAACGCTTCCACAATTGGAGTAACTTTATCAGAGCAAATCGGAAATATTGTATCCGGCGGTTTAGAATCTACATTTAATTTTTTAGGACAATTATTAGAAGGTAAAAAATGAAACTTTAATCTTACAGTTTCTTGTCATATAAATTTTAATTCATCATATTCTTAATTAGAAAATACCAGGAGGGATATAATGATTAATAAAAAAAATATTTGGTTTTTGACATTATTTAGTTTGATATTGGTATTAAGTGTTTACTATATTACAATGCCATCAGAGCTACTATTAACGAATTTTAAAGGAGACACAACAGATTCTACAGAGCCTACCGCTACTATAGAAGAAAGTAGTGTATTAGCAGCACTAAAAGTAGAAGAAGAAGAAAAAAGATTAGAAGAATTAGATAGTTTGAAATTAATATTAACGGATGCAAAATCATCTGTTGATGAAAAGAATAAGGCATTTGAAAAAATGAAATCTCTAGATATTAATAAAGCGGATGAGGCAAAATTAGAAGAAAAGATTAAAACAGAATTTAATTTTGAAAGTTTTGTTAAAATCGATGGAGATAAAATTAAAATTGTTGTAGATAGTGATAAAAAAGATACTAGTACAGCAAATAAAATTATGAGATCGATTCAAAGTAATTATGATAAAAAAATGTATATTACAGTTGAGTTCAAATAAAAAGTAGGCTAAAGCGTTCACGATTTTAAGATACTCACATAGAATACTATGAGTTAATATAAAGCCACCCAACTTAGGAAGTGAGGGAAATCCGTGAGCAAAAAGATCTTAACGAAGCGTGAACGTGAAGTATTTGAATTACTAATTCAAAATAAAACAACTGTAGAAATAGCCGAAGAACTTCATATTAGTGAAAAAACTGTAAGAAATCATATTTCAAACTCTATGCAAAAGTTAGGCGTTAAAGGTAGAGCAAGCGCTGTCATAGAACTTTTAAAACTTGGTGAATTATCCATATAAAGTCGCATGAATATGCGATTTTTTGAATATCATATATTAGGTGATTTTATGTTAAAGAGGATGTTTACTAAAAAAATATGCTTGATGGCAGCTGTTATTTTTAGTTTAACTTTAGTATATTTAATTCCAGAGAAGCCATCAGAGTTAGAGGTTAAACAAGAATTAGAATATGTAAATAAAGAAGCTACGAAAAGTGTTATTTATTTATTGGATTCTAGTAATTATTTAGCTCGTACTATGGTTGTAACAACGAATCAGGAAATTGAAAAAAAAGCAAAAGAATTATTAGAAATTTTGATCCGTGACGGAAAAGGAGAAAGTAAAATTCCTAGTGGTTTTCAATCGATTATCTCTAGTGATACAAAAGTAAAAAGTTTAAAGTTTGAAAATGGATTAATGAAAGTTGATTTTTCAAAAGAATTATTAGATACAAATGTTGATCAAGAAGAAAAGGTAATTGAGGCAATTGTTTATACTTTAACGAGTATCGAAACAGTAGATAAAGTAATTATCTATGTAGAAGGAGAAATATTATCAAAACTTCCTAAAACAGGGATTCATTTGCCTAGTACTTTAGATAAAAGCTATGGAATTAATAAAGAATACCATATTTCTTCTTATAAAGATATTAATAAGGTAACTGTATACTATGTCAGCAAGTATAACAATGATACTTACTATGTTCCCGTTACCAAATATTTAAATGATGACCGTGATAAAATCAAAATTATTGTTGATGAGTTAGCAGGAAGCTACTTGTATAGTAATAGTTTAATGAGCTTTTTAAATAATAATACACTCTTGTTATCCTCAGAAATTAATGATAATGCACTTTCTCTTGTATTCAATCAATATATCTTAAATGATCAAACTTCTAAAAATATTTTAGAAGAGGTTATTTATACAATTAGTTTGTCAGTTGGAGCAAATTATGAAGTAGATCAGGTTATTTTTAATGTGGAAGATGAAGAAATTTGCAAAAGTGTGATCAAAACTATTGAAAACTTTTAAAAAATAGTATATAATGAACTTGTTCTGATTGAGAGTATGTCCTCATAGCTCAGCTGGATAGAGCACACGCCTTCTAAGCGTGCGGTCACAAGTTCGAATCTTGTTGGGGACACCATGATGAAAATAACCGTTGATATTCAACGGTTTTCGTTTATAAAACAGACGATAATTTAGTAGTATGTTGTATGTTGTACCAAAGGAGATAGTAAAATTTATGGTAAAATATGCAACGACATTAAAAGATGCGTTAGATACTACGATAGAGGAATTTGAATATTCTAATAATCCCAGAAAATGTGAATTGGTAAAATATATTTTATATCATATTGAAAAGATGAATGTTGATCCATTTGCGTATGAAGTTTTTTCTGAAAAGAATGGAGCTAGACAGTATGTTATAGAAAGTCAAAGAGAAAATTTACTAAAAGAAATTTTTGAAGTGACGAGTTGCTATGATAAAGATTTAAGTATTCAAAAATATGCAGTTATGTATTCTAGAGGCTTATTAGAAAAATCAACTAGAACTCTTGTTAAAAAATAATAAAGGTGAGAAAGTGAAAAGAAAAAGACCAATTATTGGAATTGTTAGTAGAATCAATTCTGATTCTAGTGGAGATTCTGTTAATTGTATTATGGATGATTATAGAATTGCCATTATAAAATCAGGTGGAGTACCTATTTTGATACTTCCTCCTCAATCCCTAAAATATAATAATTATAAGCCTAGAGAAATTGAAAGACTTAATGACAAAGAAAAAGAATTATTAGAGGATAGTATTAATTTGTGCGATGGCATTTTGTTTCCGGGTGGAACGAAGTGGTATGAATTTGATGAATATATCTATCATTATGCTTATGAAAAAGATATTCCTATACTTGGAATATGTGCAGGAATGCAGATGATGGCCTGCTTAGATAATAATCGTTATAAGAATTGTTTTGATACAACTAAATTAAATGAGACAGGAATAGAACACTACAATAAAACTGCAGAATATGTTCATGATGTTAGTGTTGTAGTTGGTTCTAAATTAAGTGAAATCGTAGGACAAACTAAAATTAGTGTAAACAGTAGACATCATTATCATGTTGATAAAGTAACAAGTTTTAAAATTAATGCTTATTCTAAAGATGGTTTAATTGAAGGAATAGAAGATCCTACAAAAAGATTTTTGCTAGGATTACAGTGGCATCCAGAATCCATGATACAATACGATCAAAATGCCAATAAAATATTATTATATTTTGTTCAAAAGTGTAGCGAAAACATGATTTAAAAAGATATTTGGAGTGAAAAAAGTAAAATGATAGAAGAATTAATTGTTTTTATTTGTGAATTAGTAGATGATGAGTTTAGTGAATTTGTAGATGGAGTATCTTCTAAGTATTATTTTTTAAACGGTGGTTGTTTAGAATTCGCGAAAACTTTAAATTATTTTTTTCCAAATTCCTTTTTTGTAATTAATCAATCTTTCGATCATATTGCTTTGGAGATTAATGATGATATCTATGATTGTACTGGTAAAATAGAAAAAGAGAAATTTGAAAGAGTAGAAGCAGATTTTTTAGAAAACTATCAACATTATTATGGAATACCAGAAATTAAATTTGACAAAAAAGAAGTTTCTATTGCCTTAATTTCGGAATTAAATGAATGTAGTGGAGATTACATAAAAAAATTAGTAAAAAAAATTAATAATAAAAATCCCAACTAAGGATTTTTTTTCTTTAAAAAAAAATAATTTTGTACTATAATAATAATGGTGATAGAATGCAACAATATATAGGCCAATTTGTAGATTTTATTACAAACTTTGTAGAAGGTAATAATATATTTTTAAGTGTTTTCTTTGGCGTATTTGCGATTATTTTGGAATCTATTATTCCAGCACTTCCACTCGCATTATTTATTGCAATTAATATTATAGCATTTGGAAATGTTTTAGGTTTTATTATTTCTTGGCTATCTACTGTAGCCGGGTGCACAATTAGTTTTTTTATTTGCCGTAAATTTAGAGGATTTGCTGAAAATAAATTCAAAAATCATAAAAAAACTCTAGATTTTATTAACCGGGTAGATGAGATTAAGTTTAGTAACTTAATGTTAATTTTAGCAATGCCGTTTACTCCTGCTTTTTCCGTTAATATTGCGGCGGGATTATCAAAGATGCAATATAAAAAATACCTATTAGCTCTTTTAATATCTAAAACATTTATTGTATATTTCTGGGGATATGTTGGATCAACATTCTTGCAAAATATTACAAATGTCGATATGTTGATTCATTTAGCTGTTATTATTGCATTCTTATTTGTTATATCAAAAATGATTACCAAGAAATTTAATTTGTAGGAGGTACTTATGGAATATGTTTTAATCATATTAGTTATTGTTAATTTAATTATTACACTTTCTTTATTATTTAAAAATAACAATAAAGAAGAATCTAATATTACAGAAAGAATTGGTAG
>RKAN01000032.1 GCA_014845975.1 bacterium
AGTACAACGAATAGTATTACAGTAAAAATTGCAGAAAATTTTGCCAAAGATCCAGAAAGCGGAATCAAAGAATATAAAGTAACAGTAAATGGAGAAACAAAAATATTAAAAGAAGTAGGTTCTTTAACTTTTACAGGATTAACAAAAGAAACAGAATATAGTGTTGAGATAAATGTATTCAATAATAAAAATTTAAATAATAAATTAATCAAAAAAATTGTAACAAAAAATTTTGATAATCCAAGTATAACACTTACAAATACACCAACAGCAGCAGTAAATGGATACTTAAAGAGTCAAGTAGCAAAAATCACATATAATGGAACAAATATAAGTAGTCCAAAATATTTTGTAAAAACAACAAGAGAAGGAACAATTAGTTTAGCGGTAACAAAATCATGTGGAACAGGAACAACACCAAGTGCATGTACAAATGTAACAAGTACAAAGACATTAACAGCTAATACATGGTATCAAGTAAGTGGAAATGTGAATGTGACATATAGTGATGCATCCGATACAACAGGAACAGTTTATGCAATCACATATGATGGAACAAACTATAGTGGAGCAAGCACAGCAACAATTAGTAAAATAGATACAACAAGTCCAACATTTACAGTTAATTCATCAACAGGTGGAGTTGGTTCTAGTGGTACTATTTCTATAGAAAATGTTAATGAACAGGAAAGTGGTATTGAAGGATACTATATCGGACAAGTAAAACCAAATTCAATTGGAGATAATGTGACGTTTGGAAAATCAACATCATTTACAATTAATGCTTCTGGAACATGGTATGTTGCTGTAAAGGATAATGCAGGAAATATGTCCGAAGTACAGAGCGTAGTTTATTATTCACTTACTTTGAATTCTGATGGTGCTACAAATTATTCAACTAATTCTGCATTTATTCAAGTGGGAACATCAGTTAATTTGCCAGCTGGACTAGTAAAATCAGGCTATAAAGCAGATACTTGGTCAGGTGGAATTACTACCCTCCAAATGAATGAAAATAAAAATTTATCTCCAGACTGGGAAATACTTCCTCAAAATTGGACACTTTCAATACCAATCACTTATAAAATCAACGTAAGTGGTTCTGTTAGAACAACTACAGAAAACATAATCGTAACGTGTAAAAATGATAATATTTCATTAACTGGTGGAAATAACCCTGGTGGAAAAGCGGCTTATAGTTGGACGGCAAGGGGATATTATTATACTTCAAATAGTTATTTTTCTATAGGACAACCTACAATTTCTTACAATGGACAAAATCCTAAAGATTTTAATATTGGAATACGAATAAATTCTCAAATCTATGATTATTCTGACTGGGATGGTTATGGTGGCGGATTTGCAACAGATAAAGGCAATGCGACAAATCAAGATATTTCTATATCTTATAGAAATGGAGTGATAACATATTCTCCTACTACGGAAATTCATACATCAAATTATGGAAGCAGTACTTCAAATGATGGACATACTTTAATAGATGAATTTCATTTGAACAGTATGACACTTATTTTAAAAGAATTTTTATGATAAGTTTATTTTTCAAATTGTTTTGATAAACAATTTGAAAAATGAATTATTATTAAAAATGTGATGTATAAAGTAATTATATTTTTTAGTGTATATCTGTTTCATTTTTTATTGCTAATGTAGGAACAGTAGATGCTGTTTTTGGAACACCAAAAGTATTTACAGGTACTACTACATCTAGTTATATAGTAAGAACATCTCCAGAATCTTCAAATGTTTATGCTTATTATGTTTTTTATTAATCGAAGTAAAGTATTTTAATATCGTCAAATTACGACAAGAAGGTTTCAAAAAACCTTTTTTTTTGGTACAATGAAGTAGGTGGTATTATGCAAGATAAATTAAAAATATTATTAGAAAAATCTAAATTTGATCAAAAAGAATATTTAAAAAATGGTACATTAAGTGGCCTAATCTTGAATAATACAAAAGATACTTGTAATGTTGTAATTGACCTTGAAAATAACTTACCATTAAGTATTTATCAAGATTTAAAAAATTGTTTAAAAAATTACTTTCATACAGTTCCTCATGTGAATCTTTGTATTACTTGTAAACAAACGAGTCATAAAGAATTTTATCGTTATTTTGATTACTTTGTAGAACATATTCCTATCGATTCTTTAAAAGATAATGATGATGTTTTGTATAAAGGTTCAGAAGTGATGATTGAATACGAAACTGTAAAACCAACCGAAGAAGAAATTAAAACACTTGAAACAGAATTTCGTAAAGTAGGATATATTGTAGAGATAAAACTAACTTTAAAACATGAAATTGTAAAGCCAGAAATCAAAGAAGTAAAAGAAGAACCAAAACAAGAAGTGATTAAACCAAAATTTAAAAATTATGAGAGAAAACCAAAAGTAAAAGAAGATCACCCTGATGTTTTATACGGTAGACTAATAACGGATTCTATCACTAGAATGGATACTATTGTAGAAGTTAATAAAACTGTTACTGTAGAAGCATATGTATTTGGAGCAGAACTTAGAGAAATTAAAACAAAAGATGGAAGACAATTTAAAATATTAAATTTAAAATTAACTGATTTTACGGATAGTATCTATGCTACTTTATTTATGGGTGGGGAAGAAGAAGTTCCTAAAATAGATGAAAAAAATTGGTATAAAATAAGAGCCAAAGTAAAAGATGTAGACCAATATAATCCCGATATTTCCTTAAGTGTATTAGACATTAATATTTTAAAAAGAGAAGTAGAAGAAATTATTGATGATGCTCCTATTAAAAGAGTTGAATTACATGCTCATACAATGATGAGTCAAATGGATGGAGTTGTAAACGAAGAGACTCTTGTAAAACAAGCTATGAAATGGGGACATAAAGCAATTGCAATTACCGACCATAATGGTTGTCAAGCTTATCCTCATGTATTTAACTTAGTTAGAAATACAAATAAAGGAAAAGAAGAAAAAGATCATTTTAAAGCAATCTATGGAACAGAATTAACATTAATTGATGATACTGTTAAAATTGTATTGAGACCAACAGATGCTGATCTATTAAAAAGTACTTATGTTGTATTTGATTTAGAAACAACAGGATTTAATGCCGGTGGAGAAGACTCTATTATTGAAATTGGTGCAGTTAAAATTCAAGAAGGCATGATAATTGATCGATATGATCAACTAGTTGATCCTGGAAAAGAAATTAGTGAACGTATTACAAATGTCACGAATATTACCAATGAAATGTTAGTAGGAAAACCAAATGAAGAAACAGCCATTAAAGACTTCAAAAATTGGATTGGTGATCTTCCAATGGTTGCTCATAATGCTAAATTCGATACCTCATTTATCGAAATGGCTTATAAAAAATATAACTTAGGAGAATTTCTAAATCCAGTTATTGATACTTTAGAATTATCTCGTACAATGGATAATACTTATGCCCGACATAGTTTATCGGCATTAGTAAAACGATATAATGTTCCATTTGATGAAGAAGCTCACCATAGAGCTGACTATGATGCTGAAGGAACAGCCTTAGTATTTGCGAAAATGTTAAATAAACTATCTGGTATGAATTTTGAAATTATAACAGATTTAGATAAATTAGTTTCAAAAGATGAAATTCATAAATATGGTCGTGCCTTTCATGTTAACTTACTTTGTATCAATAAAAAAGGTTTAAAAAATCTATTTAAAATAGTATCTTTAGCCAATACAACTTATTTATATAAAACACCTAGAATTTTGCGTAGTGAAATAGAAAAACATCGCGAGGGGTTATTAATTGGTAGTGGCTGTTATGAATCAGAAGTATTTATTGAAGCAAGAAGTAAAAGTGAAGAAGAGTTAGCGAATATTATTAACTTCTACGATTATGTAGAAATTCAACCTCTTGATTTATATAGTCATTTATTAGAATCTGGAGATTTTGGATCTTATGAAGAATTAGTAGAAGTAGTGAAAAAAATCATTAAAACAACAGAAGAAAGTGGTAAGATTGTTGTTGCTACAGGAGATGTTCACCATTTAACAAAAGAGGATAAAATATATAGAGAAATCATTGTTAATCAAAAAGTACCAGGTGGAGGAAGACATCCACTGGCTCGTTATAAAACAATTCCTAGCTATCATTTTAGAACGACAAGAGAGATGTTAAATGATTTTGAATTTTTAGGAACAGAAAAAGCCTATGAAATTGTTGTTACAAATACCAATAAGATAGCCGATATGATTGAAGAGATTGAAGTTATTATTCAAACTGGTGGGGTACCTTTTTCTCCTAGAGTTAAAAATGATGATGGAACTTATCTAGATTGTCCTAGAGTGGTAACAGATTTAGTTTATGAAAAAGCAGCTTCTTGGTATGGAGATTCACTTCCTTTGAACATTGAAGAGAGAATTGCCAAAGAATTATATGGAGATGCTGTTTTAAATAGTATTGTTTATAATTTAAAAAAAGAATCCCTTAGTGAAGAAGAAATCAAAAAAAAATCATTTATAGAACTTCATAAAGTAATTTTAAAAGGTGCAGATGCAGTTAAAGATTTAGTAAGACAAAATATCATAGAAACAACAGAAGAGACATTAGAAGAAAAGGAATTAGAAAAAAAATTAAAGAAAACTCTAGGTGGTATTATTGGTGGAGGATTTGATCCTATTTACTTAATTGCCCAAAGACTTGTTCGAAAATCAAATAATGATGGTTTTCTAGTTGGATCCCGTGGATCTGTTGGATCTTCTTTCGTTGCTACGATGATGGGAATTACAGAAGTAAATCCACTTCCTGCTCATTACCGTTGTCCAAATTGTAAGCATAGTATTTTTGAAGATGAGAACGGAGAACAATTAGGTGCTACTTATTCAAGTGGATTTGATTTACCTAATAAAGTGTGTCCAAATTGTGGCAGTGATTTGATTAAAGATGGACAAGACATGCCATTTGCCACATTCTTAGGATTTAATGCTGACAAGGTACCCGATATTGATCTTAACTTTTCCGATTTAAATCAAGCGGCAACTCATGAATATACTAAGGTATTATTTGGTGTAGATAATGTTTATCGTGCTGGTACCATTGGTACAGTTGCTGAAAAAACGGCATTTGGTTATGTAAAAGGATATTGTGAAGAACATAATATTGTAATGCGAACTGCAGAAGTAGAGCGTTTAGCAATGGGATGTACTGGAGTAAAAAGAACAACTGGTCAACATCCAGGAGGAATTGTTGTTATTCCTGACTATATGGATGTATTTGATTTTACACCTTTCCAATTCCCAGCGGATGATCCAAATTCAGCTTGGCGTACGACTCACTTTGATTATCACTCAATTGAAGATGATGTTTTAAAACTAGATATTTTAGGTCACTCTGATCCAACTCAACTTCGTATGATTCAAGATTTAACAAAGACAGATGTTACAAAGGTTCCTTTGGATGATAAAGAAACGATGGGAATTTTCTTATCTCCAGAACCACTAGGGGTAACGAAAGAACAGATTATGTGTGAAACAGGAACTCTTGGAATTCCAGAATTTGGTACAAAGTTTACTTTACAGATGTTAGCTGATACAAAACCAACGACATTTGCTGAATTAATTAAAATATCTGGTCTTTCTCATGGGACAGATGTTTGGGTAGGAAATGCTCAAGATTTAATTCGTAATAAAGTAGTTCCTTTTAGTGAGGTTATTGGATGTCGTGACGATATCATGGTATATTTGATGTATAATGGCTTGGAACCTATTAAGGCCTTTAAAATTATGGAATTTGTTCGTAAAGGAAAAGCAAGTAAACCAAAAGAACATGATCAATGGGTAGAGTATGAACAAATCATGAGAGATGCTGGAATTGCCGATTGGTTTATTGATAGTTGTGCGAAAATTAAGTACATGTTCCCAAAAGCCCATGCGGCTGCCTATGTTATTAGTGCTTTTCGTATTGCTTGGTACAAAGTTCACATGCCAGTATACTTTTATGCATCATGGCTTTCTTCTAAAGCAACTGATTTTGATGTTGATGCAATGATAGCAGGATATAGTGCGATTAAAAATACTTTAATTGAAATTTCTAATAAAGGAAATGAAGCGACAAATAAAGATGCTGGAGTGTTTGAATGTTTGCATGTTGCATTAGAAGCAAGTGCGAGAGGAATCAAGTTTTTAAATGTTGATTTATATCATAGTGGAGCAACTGTCTTTTTACCAAGAGATGATACTAGTATTTATCCACCATTTAATGCGATTGATGGACTAGGAGATACGGTTGCGAATAACATTGTCGAAGAGAGAAAGAAAAGAGAATTCTTAAGTATTGAAGATTTTCAGGTTCGTTGCAAAGTGTCTGGAACTTTAATTGAGAAAATGCGTTCTATGGGAATTTTTGAAGGAATGGACGAATCTAATCAATTAAGTTTATTTTGAGATAGAATAAAAAGGATTAATTAAGACGGAGATATATTTATGGGAGATTTTATAAGTTTATTTTCCTCAAAAACAAATGTCATGCCTAAAACTTTATTAGTTCATTTTTTAAGTTATATGGGGTTTTATGTACAAGTAGAAGATGCTTCAAGTTACAAAGTTTATAAAGATCGAATCTCTTCTTTTGATATTTATTTGATTGATGAAGAATATTCAAAAATGTATCAAGGTAATCTAATTATTCGAAATATTGAAAAATCAATTCTTGTTTATATTCCAAGCAATGATAATTTTGATAAGAGTATAGAGGGTTATATTGTTTATCAGAAAGATAATCAAAAATTTATGTATGAATTTATGAAAAAATTTATAGAGATTTATCAAATGCAAGTTTCTCCTGGAAAGAGATTATTGGATAGTTCAAATTCACTTTCTCAGGATCTTTCTACATTGATAGAATATTACTTTTCTTTTAATTTATTATTTCATAGGATTTATGGCAAATTTGATGAAGGTGAAGAATTAGGTAAATCTGCACGTAAAGCATATCATTGTTTTATTGAAAAGTATAATTCTTTGATAGATTTTGAACCCAATAATTATTTATTGAAATCAATTCGTACACATGCCAAATTTGACCTTTCTATGATTGAAATTTTTGGAAGTTTTCGCCGCAGTTATCCTGCTAAAGAAATAGTTGATGAATCAGAAGAATTATATTTTAATTATAGAAAAAATGAGGAACTGTGTTATTTAAATGCAATGATTTTTGGTAATATAAATGGAGATTGGGCAGCTCAAGCAAATCTTTGTGCAGATGAAACTCTAGTAAGGAATCCAGATGCACTTTACCAAAGAGGTTTAGTAATAGAGGGATATTTGAAGGATTATACGCTTACTATACTCGAACTGGCTTCTAATTACGAGAGATGGGCAATTCACTATAAAAAAGATTTTTATCAAGCATGGTATGAACTTGGTATATGTCAAGAACTATCTTATCAACATGAAGATGCATATCATGCTTACGAGAAAGTTCTGTTGATTTTAAATGATAAATTACAAAGACATTTATTATCCCCGATTGAACAGGATTATTTATATTGCTCCATAGAAAATATTATCCGATTGTCATATTCTATTAATATTAACGGAGACATATTTGGTTACCAAAATTTGTTATTTCAAGTAATTGAATCAGAGCAAAATAATAAGTATTTAGAAACAGTATTTCCTAATATAGAAAAAGAAATGATAGATTCTATTAAAAAATTAAATGAAGATAAAGGCCAAAAAGCAAAAAGAAAAGTCAACAAAATAATAAATCTAGAATCTTAAAAATTGTGGGTATTGTAAAAATATAATTTATTTGTTACAATAATGATGTTAAAAATAAAGAGTAATATAGTTTGCAAGTGGCAAAAAAATCAAGTTTGCCGAAAGCAAACGGGGGGGGTATAAACCTCTTTTTTTGTTGTGTAGGAAAGGATTGAGAAAATGAAAAAAATAGTATTAGGATTTATGGTAGGACTTATAATATCGTGCACAGTAGGAGTACTAGCAGCATCAATAGTACCATCCACAATTGTGACCTATCAAGATAAAACAGTGAATACTGCCTTAGATGAATTATATGATAGTGTAAATTTATTGAAAAC
>RKAN01000030.1 GCA_014845975.1 bacterium
ACTAGCAGATGATAATTTAAAATTATTAGATATTTATAGTTTAAAAGATAAATGCTTTAATGAATTATCAGGTGGACAAAGACAAAGAGTGTTACTCGCAAGAAGTTTATGTTCTACAAGTAAAATATTAATTTTAGATGAACCGTCAAATAATTTAGATTATAATTCTAAAAAAAATTTATATAAGATATTACAATATTTAAATGAAGAAAAAACGATGACTATAATTATGGTTACGCATGATTTAGATCATAATAATTTAATTGGTAATAAAATTCTATCTTTACAAAAAGGCAATTATTTTTATGGAAATACAAATGATTTTGTAAAGAAGGTGCATCATGAATAGTATTTTAGAAATGTTTTCATATTCATTTATGACAAGAGCCTTTATCGTTGGAATTTTAATATCTATATGTGCATCATTAGTAGGAATATCACTAGTTTTAAAACGAAATTCAATGATTGGTGATGGCTTATCTCATGTTGGGTTTGGAGCATTCGCCATAGCAACAGTTTTAAATTTTGCTCCTTTAGAATTTGCGCTACCAATAGTTATTATCTCTTCATTTTTGATTTTAAGATTAAATGAAAATAGTAAAATTCATGGGGATAGTGCTATTGCAATTCTCTCATCTAGTTCTCTTGCTATTGGAACATTCGTAATTTCTATAACTAAAGGTGTTAATACAGATATAAATAATTATTTATTTGGTAGTATATTATCAATAAGTAATAATGATTTAATACTTAGTATTATATTATCTATAATTGTCATTATTTTATATCTTCTTTGTTACAATCAAATTTTTTCCTTAACATTTGATGAAACTTTTACAAAATCTATCGGTGTAAAAACTGAAGTTTATAATATTATTTTTGCTTGTCTATGTTCAGTTGTTGTAGTTTTAGGAATGAGATTAATGGGTTCACTACTAATATCAAGTTTAATAATATTTCCAACTATATCTGCTATGCAAATTGCCAAAAATTTTAAAGGTGTAGTTATATTAGCAGTTATTGTTTCTTTAATAAACTTTGTTGTTGGATTAACTTTATCTTACTTTCTTTCAACTCCAACAGGAGCTACAATTGTTATTTTTAATTTAGTAACACTTATAATACTTAAAATTTTTAATTTGATAAGGAGAAATAAAATATGGAATTAGTGAAAAATATAGCAATTATTTTTATGTCTATCTTCTTTGAATCTCTTCCTTTTTTACTTCTTGGTTCTTTAATATCTTCTATTATAGAAAGATATGTTTCTAATGAAACAATGGCAAAACTAATTCCTAAAAACATCGTTTTAGGATCGTTTATGGGAATATTTTTAGGCTTTTTTTTACCAGCGTGTGATTGTGCTGTTATTCCTGTTTCTAAAAGACTTATCAAGAAAAAAGTACCTCTTAATGTAGCAATTTCTTTTATGCTTGCTTCTCCAATAATAAATCCTGTTGTCCTTTTATCAACTTATTCTGCCTTTTATAAAACTAATCCACAAATTTTTTGGTTAAGATTAATATTAGGAATAGTGATTGCATTTGTTGTTGGTATTATAATGGGAATATTATTTAAAAGGGATGTTACTATAAACAATAATGATGATGACCATTGTTGTTGCTGTCATCACGAACACCATCATAGTCATACATGTGAATGTCATCATGATGAAGAAATAGATGAAGACTTTAGGGATTTAATCGAAGATGATAGTGATATTTCTGAAGAAGAAATAGAATCTAAGTTAGAAAAACATTGTCTTAAAAATGATATATTATTTATCTTTAGACATACTGCTTACGATATGTTTGAAGTAGTAAAATATTTAATGTTTGGAGCAATTATTGCTAGTCTTGTTCAAATATTATTGCCAAGAAATATTTTATTAATGTTTAATGAAAATAAAGTTTTAGCAATTATAACTTTAATGCTCTTTGCTTACTTAATATCACTTTGTTCAACATCCGATTCATTTGTTGGTAAGTCACTTCTTAACTCATTTGGAACTGCTCCAATTATGGGTTATTTACTCCTAGGACCTATGATAGATATTAAAAATACCATTGTATTATTTGGTAATTACAAGAAAAGTTTTGTAGTCACTTTAATTTCATTGATATTTATCACAATATTTGTAGTATGTCTATTTTTAGGAGGTGTGTTATGAAAAAGCATTTTTTAGGAATAGTTTGCTTTGCATATACTTTCTTGATTTTATATGTAAAGTTTAGCAATAATTTAAAAAATTATTTAGCACCACAAATGCAAAAATATATATTGTTGTCTATTCCAATTTTGTTTTTAATTGGTTTAGTAATGTGTTTTAATAATCACATACATTATAAATTTAAGTTTAGTGATTTAGTTTTATTACTTCCAATAATCATGATAATATTTGCAGGTAATGGTAGATTATCTACAAGTTTAGCAAATAATAGAAATAATTTTAGTAATACTTCTAAACAAAAGGTATCGTCAGTAACTAAGGATAATAATAAAACAGATGATAAAAAAGAAAACAATTCAGAAGAAACAAAAGAAGAATATTTAGGAACTACTAAACCTGAGGAAGAAACAGCAAATGAGATAGTTCAGGAACAAACACCAACATATGATTTTTCTAGTATCGACTATGATGTTGTCGATGCTAGTTATTCTATGCTAGCTGCAATTTTGTCATATCCAGAAGAAAATGGTTATGATTCTGATAAATTTGTTGGTAAAAAAATTAAAGTTAGAGGTTTTGCTGTAAAAAAAGGACTTCCTTATCTACCAAGTGGATATTTCGCTATTGGTAAATATATTATAAGTTGTTGTGCAGCTGATGCTGGATTTGGTGGATTTTATGCCAAATATGATTTATCTAAAGTAAAAGAAAATACTTGGTATGAGATAGAAGGCATTTTAGAAAAAACTCAAGATACCGAGGGATATAATATTCTTGCAATAAAAGTTATTAATATTAATGAAATCGATGGTAATAAAGAAGAACAATATGCATACCCATGTTATTCTTATGATGATGGTTCTTGCTCTATAATGGATAAATATGATTTAGGAAATTAAAAGGATTTATGAGATCAACTTAATTGTTGGTCTTTTTATTATACAAAAGGGGAGGAATGCTATTGAATAAAATAGAAAAAATATTAAAACTCACTAATATCGAGATAAATGAAAGTATTAACAATATAAAGTTTTAATAGCAATTTAAAAGTTGGAGTAGTACAGAAAAAGGAAATAAAGATGATATAACTGATGTTTGAAAAGAAACTATTGATGTTAACAAAAGCATGTACGAAACATAAGAAAGAAAAATTGAAAATTGTTATGAATTAGACATGTTAAGATGGTTTAGAAAATGTGTATTAGATGTAGAAGAAAACGATATTAATAATAAAAAAAATATTGTCTTTAATGTAAATTAATAGAGTCAATATAAACATAAACTTACCTATATTGGGTAAGTTTTATCATATATAGCCATTTTTTGACAAATATGGCATTTTGTGCTAAAATACGTGCTAAATTAAAGGCATTGATTGGATATCAGGGGGAATTTGCATGGAACATAGTAATTTTGAATATAAAAAATTATTAGAACTTAAAAAAATGTCTATGCAAGAGTTATCTGCATATTATAGAAAATTACGTAGTTATGAATATGATATTAATAAACCACTAGAAACAAGTAAAATAAAAAAAAGAATTTATTTCTTAACTAAATTGATATTAAAGATAGACCGATTATTAAGTGGCAGAAATTTAATTTTATTTGATGACAAAAGGTCTGACAATATTTCTGCTGGTAAAGTATATGCATCTAGTCATGTAGGAAGATATGATATTGAGTCTGCCATGGAGGCTATTAATGAACAAGTATACTTTGTTATGGGTGATCCAGAGGAAACATATAGAAATCTTGAGGGTTTTTTCTTAGATAAGATAAGTGGAAGGATCTGTATGGATACGGGATATAATATAAGTAATGTATTTAAAAAGTTTAAAAAAGGTCAAACTTTAACATTGCAAGAATTAGAGCTTTATGAAGAATACAAAATGGATAGACATATTTGTGATGTAACATGTACTAAGAGAATTGCTGATAAGGATAATATATTAATTTATCCTGAAGGGGCATGGAATGTAACTCCAAGATTAACACAAACTTTATTTCCTGGTGCTGCAAGAATAGCTGTAAACGGTAATGGAGTAATTATTCCAATTGGTATTGTAAGAAATAAAAAGACATATATAGTAAATATTGGTAGTGAAATTAATTTGACTGGAGCATGTGAATCAGACATCAAAGATATCACAAAAAGTTTAAAAGAAAACATGAATTCATTAGTTGGCGAAATTATATTTAGCAGTAAAGAAATTATTTCTAGAGATTCGCTCAAAGATTCATATCAAAATGAATTAGATTTTATAAATGATATAATGTCTGAATCTGTAAATGGTTATACACTAGATGTAATAGAAAAAACTAGATATTATGATCTGGATTACCCAGAAAATGTATTCGGAAAACAATATATAAAAAAGATTTAAAAAATGCGCTTTTTTTGTTAAAATTTAAATAGAGGTGTGATTATAATGAGTGGAATATGGTTACCTTGCGGTTCACTAGTACTTGCGATTTATCTTGTAGTATTATTTTTTTTAAGAGAATCAGCTGATAATTATGAAACCAAAATATATAGAAAATTAATTGTTATTAATTTAATTTATTCTATATTTGCTGTCATTATTTATTTATTTGCTATGCTTGTTGGAAACTTATTATTTACTGGAATATTGCAATCATTTTATTTGGTAACGATGGATTTGATGCTATTGTTTTTGTTGAAATATGTTATAGGATTAAATAATTTTGATAAAAAAATAATTAAAAAAATGAATATATTATTTAATGTAATTACTTCTATAGTTATATTTTTTATATTGGCATTACCTATGGATACTATTATAATAGGTGATGCTGTGGATTTAAATGGGCCAGCATATTATGCTGCCATGGTTGAAGTAATATTATATATGTTTTTAATAATTGTTTTTTGTATATTATTCTATTTTAGAAGTAAAGAAGAGAAAAATAAATTATTACCATTTATAATTCTATTTGTTTTTTTTATAATTGCCTTGCTTCTTCGTAAATATTATCCAGAAATAATTACTGAAACATTTATTTTTACTTTGAGTTACTTAGTAATGTTTCATACAATAGAAAACCCTGATTTGAAACTATTGAGACAAATGGAACTTGCAAAAGATCAAGCAGAAAAAGCCAATAGAGCAAAATCGGATTTCTTATCATCTATGTCGCATGAGATAAGAACACCTTTAAATGCAATAGTAGGATTATCAGAAGATAATTTATCATTTAAAAATCAATTACCTTCTGATGTTGTAGAAAATTCAGAAGATATTATAAGTGCATCACAAACATTACTTGAAATAGTAGGTAATATATTAGATATAAACAAAATAGAGGCTAATAAGATGGAAATAGTAGAAGTTCCTTATAATTTTAAAGAAGATATTGAAAACTTAGCTAAAATAGATGCAACAAGAATAGGCGAAAAACCAATTGATTTTAAAGTTAGTATTGCTGAAGATATTCCGTATGAATTAATTGGCGATAAAACTCATATAAAAGAAATAGTAAATAATTTACTTACTAATGCTATCAAATATACAGACAAAGGAGCAATTGAATTGTCAGTTAAATGTATAAATCAAAAAGACATTTGTAATTTAATAATAAGTGTTAAAGATACAGGAAAAGGAATTAAAGCAGAAAACATAAATAAATTATTTACTAAATTTGAAAGATTAGATACTGAAATGAATTCGACAACAGAAGGTACTGGATTAGGACTTGCTATCACAAAAGCACTTGTTGAAATGATGGGTGGTAAAATTAATGTTCAATCTAAGTTTGGACAAGGTTCAATATTTATGGCTCAAATTCCTCAAAAGATTAGTAAATTATCTGGTCCTATTCAAGTGGCAGCTCAATCAAAGAATAATACACAAGATTTATCAAGTGTATTTGAAAATAAAAAAATATTAATTGTAGATGATAATAAATTAAATATTAAAGTAGCTAAAAAAGCACTTCAAGATTTTAATTTTGAAATTGATGAATGTTATGATGGTCAGGAATGTTTAGATAAAGTTGTTAATGGAAATGAATATGATTTAATCCTAATGGATATAATGATGCCAAATATGAGTGGCGAGAGTGCAATAACAAAACTAAAAGAAAAACCAAAATTTAATATTCCAACAATAGCTTTAACTGCTGATGCTGTTGCAGGTGCTGAGGAAAAATATAAAAGTGAAGGATTTGCAGATTATATTGCAAAACCGTTTAAAAAAGAACAAATTCAAGAAAAACTAGAAACTATATTTTTAAACTCAAATGTATCAAAAGATGTAGAAAAGTTAGTTAATACTGTTGAATCAAATAACAATGATACGGAAGAAATAATTTTTGATATGGAGCAGCCTGATAATATAGGTTCTAATGAAGAAAACAATAATGAATTAGATAGTCAATTAGTCAGTGCTTTATCAGATATGTCTATGCCTTTAAATAAAATAGATATTAAAGATAAAGTATTGGAAGATGTACATGTGATTGGTGAAAACAAAGAAGATGAAATTTGAAATAATTTAGATGAGATTGAATGCTCATCTTTTTTGTAAAACAATGTTAATTTAATACTCTCTGTTTTT
Organism: bacterium; assembly: GCA_014845975.1. Lineage (GTDB taxonomy): Bacteria > Bacillota_I > Bacilli_A > RF39 > UBA660 > CAJOJO01. The sequence goes on from RKAN01000030.1 coordinate 6,751, forward strand.
AATATTCTTTTCAATAGATGGAACTTCATGAGATAAGTTGAATATGGTAAAAAGAAAAATTTAAGTCAAAAAAGATTTGCTATTTTTAAAGTGAGGTATTATTACACAGTAAAGTATTGTGCATTTTACATTGTATAACAATTAAAGAAGAAAAAGATATAATAGAAAGATTATCAGATGATAATAAAAAAGCGTTGAATCATCAATACAAAGTCATAAAATAATAATTGATTCATTTTCCAAATTCAACCATTTAAAAATATATAAACATTATGTGGAATGGAAATTGTTTTAATTATTTCAAAACATCAAAGGTAATTCAGTCATTCTTCTTTCTTTATTGCATTTTTTTCTCTTAACTGTTACAATAATTTTGGAAAGAAGGAGTTATTTTGAAAATAGAAAATATTTTATGGGGAATTTTGTTAATTATTTTAGGGGTAATATTTGGATTAAATGCTTTAGAAATTACCAACATTGATATATTTTTTAGTGGATGGTGGACTTTATTTATTATAGTACCTTGTTTTATTGGACTTTTTAAAGAATCTGATAAGACTGGCAATATTATAGGAATTTTATTAGGAATTGTCTTATTATTGTGTTGCCAAGATATCTTAAGTTTTGAGATTGTTTGGAAATTAATGATACCTGCCATTCTAATTATTATTGGTTGTTCATTAATTTTTAAAGATATTATTCATCGAAATATAAAAGAAAAAATTAAAACTTTAAAAAATACGAAAGATTCTTATTGTGCTACCTTTGGTAGTCAAAATGTAAGTTTTGACAAAGAAGAATTTAAAGGATGCGAATTAAATGCTATATTTGGTGAAATGATTTTAGATTTAAGAGAAGCAGAAATTAAAAATGATGTTGTAATTACTTCTAGTAGTGTATTTGGTGAAGTCAAAATTTATGTTCCTTCAAACATCAAAGTAAAAGTTAAATCGACTCCTATATTTGGTGAAGTAAAAAATAAATGTAAAAATACAAATAATGAAGGAGCTTTTACAATGTATATTGATGCTACTTGTATTTTTGGTGGAGCTGAAATTAAATGACACAATTTCAAAAAATCATTAAATATGTGGCAATTTCCTTTGCTTTTTTCTTAATTTTTAGTGTTTTTTCTTTTGTTGTACTTATTTTTTCTTCTATTGCTACAATTTCTGAAGAAGAATCAACTGAAATTTCACAAGAATTTCAAAACGATTATTATCAATTCAATATTTAATTGTAAAATTTAAATTAGAAAAAAATGAATAAAAAGATACAACATATAATTATTAATGGTGTTGGTAATAAAAATATGAAAAAATAAACGAAATGTTTATT